>JBHLNW010000169.1:0-3608 GCA_048941185.1 Promethearchaeota archaeon | reverse complement strand
TGAACTCCCAAAAGGACAATCTATATGCCATGCATGCGGAAAGAAAGTTAAATAAGAATTATAATAAAAAGTGTTGATATGTAAGAAATAAGAAATAAATGCAAAATTCATATAATTTCTAATATATAGGACATTGGTGAGGGGGAAAAATGAGAAGGTATGATTACGGGTTCAAAGTTGTGTTCTTTGGGGATCCTTTATCGGGAAAGGAAGATTTACTTAGAAAGTACACTAAAGAAGGTCTACACCCATTTATTCGGCAACATATTTATAGAATGGATCAAACGTTAAGTAGAGGTGTAGATTTCTTTTCCAAGGTTGTATCACACGGTAATAGATCAACACTACTCTCTATATGGGCTGTTCCTATTGTAAATGAAAGATTTAAGTTCCTTTGCCCCCAAATTTGTCAAGGGAGTCACGGAGCAATTATAATGTATGATATCACTAACTCAAACAGCCTAAAACCTGTGCTTGAGTGGATTCAAGTTATCAGAGAGAACGCGGGTGAGATTCCTATTCTTTTAATCGGGAATAAACTAGATTTGGAACAGTATCGCGAGATTTCCAGAGAAGAAGGAGCTAAATTTACCGAAAATTACAACCTATCTGCTTTTCGCGAAATCTCAACAGAAACAGGTGAAAATATCAGAGAAGCCTTTTCCATACTTACTGAATGTATCCATAATAAAACCTCTGTTAAATTCAAAATTAATGAATATTTGCACCTTAAATTAGAATATGGGGGAATTTTCTCGTATAAAAGTAATATATATGTAAAAGATAAGCTGTTTGATGTTCCAACTGATAATGTAATAGAAATGCTATTGAATGTTCCAACTGATGATGATGTAATAGAAGTCGAAGACATTGAATCTATTGATAAAATCAATATCTCAGAATTTAGGACTCTTTGCTCTAATTTACAAGTATGGTATGAAAATGATTATGATACAATGCGAATATTACATTACAGTTTAGCGTTTCCATTGTTGAAAGCTCTTTCGGAAGCGGGAGATCCTCTGGCAAAAAAAGTATTCAAAAAAGAAATAGTTATGAAACTTGAGAGTGGTTACCCTTCTGTAGTTACATACTTATTCAGTCTAAGGTATTTGGATTATTTAACATCTGAAGAAATAAATACTATTTTAGAAAATCCGAAATTTAAAGCAAATCTATCAGAATATGTTCTTAATACTAGCACTGTCCCCTCTTGGATTCTCCAAAGAATACGAAAATTAAGAAAATTAAGAGATCGAATTGAATTTAAGCTCCATTATGATGCTACATATAAAGTTGTAGTATTCGGTAAACCTCCAAATACTACAGAATTAGTTCATAGATTTATAACTAATTTATATAAATCAGACATAAAAATGACTATAGGTGTCGATTTTTACTATAAAAGTTTTATGGTTGATGAATATAGGATTAAATTACAGGTTTGGGATTTTGGCGGTGAAGAAAGATTTCGATTTTTATTACCAGCTTATGTTCGGGGTGCAAATGGGGCTCTATTTGTATATGATGTCACAGACTATAGTTCCTTAGCACACATAGATGAATGGTTGATGGTAATTAGAAGGGAACTTAGACAAGAAGACATATTTCCTATTATAATGGTAGGAATAGTCCCAGAATTAGACGCAGAACGGCAAATCTCGGCAGAGGAAGCAAGAAAAATTGAAAAGGCTAGTGGTTTAGATGGTTATGCAGAATGTTGTCCAAGAACGGGTGAAAATGTAAAAGAAATCTTCGAAGCGTTAACAAGATTAATGCTTGCTAGATGGAATTAGTGAAGAATATTCAATAATATAAAATCCAAATAACTATGAAATTAATTATTATAATTTATTTCTCAAAAACCATTCTGTGAATATATTGTAGTCAAATGATATATAAAGCTAGATATAGATAAAAGGATTATAAAATCATAATGGCTGAGTAGAAATTTTTAAATTTTATATAATATAATTTACTTCTGTAAAAATATGGCATATCCAATTAAAATTTGAAAATAATATTTGCGAATCTTTACAAATTAAGGCTAAAAACTAAAAAAATTAATTAATAAGCTAAATGAAGTTAAAAAAAAAAAAGACAAAATGTCTTATCTGTAGAAAAGTAATTCTTAAAAAAGGGAAAACTTGTTCTACTTGTTTATCTTTTTTAGACTCTTTAGATGCTAAATTTACAGAATCACTTCAATTGCCACCGCAATTATATAAAGAAAATCATAGACCTCGAGATTTCAGTGATGATAATAAATATAAATATTATCCATATGATTATATTTTTAAACCCCCAGAACCACCCAAAGATATTGCAGGAGCGACTCAGTTGCAAGTTCAAAGACTTATTAAGGAAGAGGAATCGGAGGATAAACCCTATTGCAAACACTGCGGCGCTGAACTCCCAGAAGGAGAGACTATTTGCCATGTATGTGGAAAAAAAGTTATGTAGAGATGTAGGGATTTAAAATCAGGAAATAATCTTTATATGTATTATACTATAACCTATTTAAAAGAATTTTTTTTATAAGAGTAAAATTTATCCTCAAGTTCCTGTAAGAGTTTTTTAAGGTTAAATTCTTCGTCTGGTGTTTTATAGGCGGCAGTTTCTATTCTTTTTATTTTTTCTCTTAATCGTTTATATTCTAAAGCAATTATTCCCAATCTAGGAGAAGGATCGTCGATCCAAATAAGAAGTGCTTGATGATTTCCTACGGGAGTTATCATTAAATATCCCCTCTGAGTTTTAATATTTAAAAGGTCTATTTCTCCCAAATTTAGCTTTTCACTTAATTTTTTAAGGGATAGAGTCGCTATCATCGCCAGAATAGAGATCCTATAACTTTCTTCTTTCGAATAAGTAGTAATGAAATTGCTACTTAAAATATTTGCATTCTTATCCATCAGCATTACAATCGTTATATCTGGGAGCATTTTAATGAAATCAGTTAACAATGCATCAAGATGTTCTTTATTATAATCGACCATAGTTTTATCATCTTTGGAACCATAGCATTGAACTTTAGAATAATATTTATCCTCAAGTTCCTTTATAAGGTCTTTAAGGTTGATGCGTTCGTTTGGTAACTCATAGGGGGGAGTTTTTACTTCAGGTGTCCATCCTGCATAGATGACGTCTGGAGGAACTCTGGGCGTCTGGGGGCGGAACTCATTTAAAATCAATTGTATTTTTGGATTTGTTCCATATTGTATTAAAAGCAATACTTGATGTGCTTCCTCCGCAAATATATTTAAATAGCCCTCCTGAGTCCTAACAGAAAATTCTTCTAATTCTCCCAAATTATTCCTATTAATTAAGTTTTCAAAGGAGAGAGTAGCCAGCATCGCCAAAATAGATACCCTATTGCTCTTTTTATTCAGATCTGTATTAATAATATTAGCATTCTTATCCAACACCATAAATTTCATGTTTTTGTGAGTTCTTCTTAAATTCAATGGGAATCCACAATTTGGGCAAAATTTTTGATTTGAATCAGCCAATTCAATCCCACAATTATTACAAAACATAGGTTTTGGAGTCGTTATATTTTTTATACACTCTTAGTTAAAATAGAGACTATAATAATTAAAAAATCT
>JBHLNW010000013.1:0-59051 GCA_048941185.1 Promethearchaeota archaeon | reverse complement strand
ATACCATTTGGTATACCCTTGACAATGGAGCGAATAATTATACCGGAGCGTCAAGTGGAACTATTAATTCAACTGCTTGGACGAATGCCCCACAAGGTCCTGTTACAATTATATTTTACGTGAATGATTCTGTAGGTTATATGGATTTCGCCAATGTAGTAGTTAATAAGGATTCTATTGATCCTATAATAACTAGTATTGATTCTCCTTCTCCAGGGACTTGGTTTAGTAGTGCTCCGCCAGGTTATAGTCTCTCTATTACTGAGACGAACGTTGATACCATTTGGTATACTCTTGACAATGGAGTAAATAACTATACCGGAGCGTCAAGTGGAACTATTAATTCAACTGCTTGGACGAATGCACCACAGGGTCCTGTTACAATTATATTTTACGTGAATGATTCTGCGGGCAATTTAGATTCCGCTAATGTAATAGTTACTAAGGATTCTATTGATCCTATAATCACTAGTATTGATTCTCCTTCATCAGGAGCATGGTTCAGTAGTACTCCACCAAGTTATAGTCTCTCCATTACCGAGACAAACATCGATACCATTTGGTATACCCTTGACAATGGAGCGAATAATTATACCGGAGCATCAAGTGGAACTATTAATTCAACTGCTTGGATGAATGCACCACAAGGTCCTGTTACAATTATATTTTACGTGAATGATTCTGCGGGTAATTTAGATTCCGATAGTGTTAGTATAAACAAGGACTCAATTGATCCTATAATCACTAGTATTGATTCTCCTTCTCCAGGGACTTGGTTTAGTAGTGCTCCGCCAGGTTATAGTCTCTCTATTACCGAGACAAACGTCGATACCATTTGGTATACTCTTGACAATGGAGTGAATAACTATACCGGAGCGTCAAGCGGGACTATTAATTCTACTGCTTGGACTAATGCACCGCAAGGTCTAGTCACGATCATATTCTATGTGAATGATACTGCGGGCAATTTGGACTTTGCTAGTGTCGGAATTAATAAAGATTCTTTAAACCCAACCATTATAATTATCTCTCCAGGTGAAAACGATCAATTTAGTAATCCTCCCAATTATGATCTTACAATTATCGACTTAAATCCTGAGAGTATTTGGTATTCACTCGATGATGGAGCAAATAATTACACTGGAGCGTCAAGTGGAACTATTGATTCTACTCCATGGAATTTAGCTTCATTTGGGTTTGTAACAATAACATTTTATGCAAACGATACATTAGGTAATTGGAATTTTACAACTGTTACAGTTGAAAAAACTGATATCTTACAAATTTTAATTAATTCACCTAGTACTAACGATTGGTTTAGTGGCGCACCTAATTATACTGTCTCTATAAATGGACCAAATCGTGATTCTGTCTGGTATACGATTGATGATGGAGCAAATAATTATACAGTTACCAGTAATGCGGGAGCAACAACCAATTTACAAGGAGTAATCGATTCAACTGCATGGACTAATGCACCACAAGGCACTGTTACAATTATATTCTATTTGAATGATACATCGGGAATTATTGTAACAGACAGCGTTCAAGTTAATAAGGATTCTATTAATCCTATAATAACTAGTATTAATTCTCCATCCTCGGGGGCATGGTTTAGTAGTTCCCCTCCATCCTATAGTTTATTTATCACAGAAGCGAATGTCGATACCATTTGGTATACTCTTGACAATGGAGCGAATAATTATACCGGAGCGTCAAGTGGAATTATTAGTTCTACTGCTTGGACTAATGCACCACAAGGTCCCGTTACAATTATATTTTACGTGAATGATTCTGCAGGTAATTTAGATTTCGCTAGTGTAATAGTGAATAAGGACTCTATTGATCCTATAATAACTAGTATTGACTCTCCTTCATCAGGAGCATGGTTTGGCAGTACTCCACCAAGCTACAGTCTCTCCATTTCTGAGACGAATGTCGATGCAATATGGTATACACTTGATAATGGAGCAACAAACTATACTGGAGCATCAAGCGGGACTATTAATTCTACTGCTTGGACTAATGCACCACAGGGTCCTGTTACAATTGTATTTTACATGAATGATTCTGCGGGCAATATGGATTCCGCAAACGTAAGTATCAATAAAGAAACACTGGCTCCTTCAATAGATAGTATTGATTCTCCATCTGCAGGAGTATGGTTTGGTAGCTCTCCACCTAATTATAATCTTACTATTACTGAGGCGAATCTTGATACTATTTGGTATACTCTCGATAATGGAGCGAATAACTACACTGGAGCTTTGAGTGGAACTATTGATTCTACTGCTTGGAGTAATGCACCACAAGGTGCTATCACTATTATCTTTTATGTAAATGATTCAGCAGGCAATATGGATTCTGCAAGCGTAGGAATTTATAAGGATTCTATTACCCCATCAATAGATACTATTAACTCCCCATCCACTGGAGTGTGGTTTGGAATTTCTCCACCTGATTATAATCTTAACATTACGGAAACGAATATCGATACGATTTGGTACACTCTCAACAATGGATTGAATAATTATACTGGAGCATCAAGTGGAACGATTAGTTCTACAGCATGGTCTAATGCAGGACAAGGAGCTGTCATGATCATATTTTATGTCAATGATTCTGCAGGGAATTTAGATTTTGCGAGTGTGCTTATCAATAGAGATTCAGTTAATCCAAGTGTTACTATTATTTCTCCATCAGGAGGTCAAGTATTCAACAATACTGCTCCAAGCTATATTGTTGAGATTAATGATATTAATCTAGATGATATGTGGTATACAATCGATAATGGAATTAATAACATTATCTTTATATTCAATGGTACAATCGATCAAAATAATTGGACTACTCATATTGAAGGTTCCGTAACTTTGATTTTCTATGCCAACGATACACTTGGTAATGTTGGATCTTCACAGATAACTATAATTAAGGATATTCTTCGACCATTTATTACAATAATTTTGCCTGCAGTAAATCAAACAATTGGAAGTACAGCACCTGATTATAACCTTATTATCGTGGATTCTAGTTTAGATCAGACATGGTATTCCTTATATAATGGGAGTGATTGGTCAAGTAACTTTGTCTTTACTGGATCAACAGGTGCCATAGATCAAACTCTATGGAGCTCAATGCCTGAAGGTGTCATTTTAATAAAATTCTTCGCTAATGATAGCCTTGGTAGAATGGGGTATGCTAATGTAACTGTCATCAAGCGTTTAATAGCAGGTTTTGATCTAATAGGTTTTCTATTAAGCCTTCCAGGGATAATAACAATGAGCGCTATAGCAGCTGTTATTACTGTCGTTATTGTGGTAGTAATGAAAAAACGAGGGAGTTATAAATCAAAAGCCAAGGAAATAAAGCGGATTGAAGAAATAAGAAGAAAAACTAAAGAAGAGTATAAATAAAAATTAATTTTTTATAATTTTATTTTTTTATATTATCAAATTTTTTTAATAAAGTATAAGGCAATTAATAAGCAAGCTAATACTCCGCCTATAATAGAAGTAATAATTAGAATTAGGCTAATAATTTGAATAGCGGATAAAAACAATGAGCTTCCAGAGTAAAATTGATTTGCTACTACCGAAATGATAATAAAGATTATTAGACATAATCCCGTTAATACGGCAAAAAGTAAACCAACTTGAAGATATTTTATCTTTTCCATAAGATTTACCTCTAAAAAGATGTATAAAAAATAATTTAAAATGATTATTTATACTTTTTCAAAAGCTCCTCGGGGGAAAAGATTCCATCTTCAGTGATTATCCCAGTTACCAATCTAAAAGGAGTGATATCAAAAGCATAATTTAAACATTCAACACCATCTGGAACTATTTGAATCTTACCTAAAATATTACTTACTTCTTTACTATCTCTTTGTTCAATTGTTACATCTTTAGCAGTTTCGTGGAGAGATAATGTAGATGTTGGAGCTGCTACATAAAAGGGTACATCATTATCTTTTGCGGCTAGAGCTACTAAATATGTCCCTATTTTATTGAAAACTGCATCTGAAGTTACTCTATCTGTTCCTACAATAACCTTATTTATTTTTCCTAGTCTCATTATCAGTCCAGAGGAAGTATCAGAAATTACTTTGACCGGAATCTTATCATATTGCAATTCGTATGCGGTGAGTCTAGCTCCTTGCAATCTAGGTCTAGTTTCGTCAGCAATCACACTAATTTTTTTACCATCTTCAATTGCGGCTCTAACGGGTGCTAAAGCAGTTCCGTATTGTACTGTGGCAAGTGAGCCGGCATTGCAATGTGTTAATATGACATCTCCATCATTTATTAATGTTGCCCCATGCTTCCCGATATTTTTATTAACATTGATATCTTCTTGAGCCATTAGTTTAGCTTCTTCAATGACCAATTCTGATAAGCTGGGAGGATTATCTGGATATGAACTAATAATTTTCCATATTCTATTAACTGCCCAAAAAAGATTTGAAGCAGTAGGTCGAGTAGTCTTAATTATTTTGGCAGCAGCTTCCATTTTTTTAAGAAAACTAGGTTTAGGAAGCTCTTTAAATTCAATTGTGGCAAGAGCCATGCCCATCGCTGCAGCAACACCGATAGCAGGAGCTCCACGGATATTCATAACCTTTATGGATTTTGCGACATCTCTATAATCTTCAAACTCTAAAAATTTAAGCTCGTGCGGTAGAACTGTTTGATCAATCATCTTTACTTTATTATCAACCCACTCAATAGAAGGAATCATGAATATATCTAATATTTTAAGCTTTAAATAATTGATAACCACTTTAAAATGAAAAAAAAAGATGAATTAATTTTTGAATTTATCTTTTAATTAACCTATTAATCATTATCCATCACACAATCGGCCTCAACTTCAATTAACCAATTAGGATCGACAAAACCCTTTACTTCTAGAAATGTACATGCGGGTTTAATTTCAGAAAAAAATTCTCCGTGCACTTGAGCTGCTTCTTTCCATTTAGAGATATCAGTTAACAGTATTCTTGTGCGAATAACATTTGTTAAATTCCCTCCTGCATCTTCAATAGCTTTTTTTATAATTTCTAAACATTGTCTTGTTTGACCAGATAAATTATTTGGATACGCTGTTGAACCATTGGGTGCTATTGGTGCAGTTCCAGATACTGAAATAATATTTCCAATTCTAACTGCTCTTGAAAAGCCTATTGGCTGTTCATATGGAGACCCTGAAGATATGTTCTTTCTTACCATATATATTAAAAAAATTTAAACCTTAAAAAATTACATTTGAAATTAAATATTAACGTATTTATCACTATTTGAAGAGAAATTGATATAAAAAACAGTTGAATAATAGCAAATAATATAATAAAATAAATCATATTGAAAAAAAGATCTTTTTCATGAATATAACAAAATCCACTATTATTTCCTGTAGTCGGAGGACAGATATCCCCGCGTTTTTAATGAATTGGGTTATTGAAAGAATACAATTTGGATATGTCGATGTAATTAACCCTTTTAATCGAAAACAGATATATCGTGTTTCCTTAAATCCAAATGATGTTAAATGTTGGGTTTGGTGGTCCAAAAACTTTGAGGAATGGATAAAAGCTTATAATCAAAATAAAGATTTATTCGAATCATACAAAGGACATTGTTTTCAATTTACTATTAATTCAAATTCTGAATTAGAAAAAAACATTGTAATCTCTTTAGAGGATAGATTCAAACAATTAGAATGGCTAGTAAAAGTATTTGGCTTACGGGCAGTTAATTTTAGGTTTGATCCAATAATTTTGTATAAAAAACAGAATTCTAATCAAATAAGAAGTAATTTAGATAAATTTGAATATATTATTCGTAGTGTTTCTAGTCTAGGGTTGAAAGAAATGATTTTTTCTTTTGCAACAATTTATCCAAAAGTAAAAACTCGAATGTTTGCTAGAGGTTATATTCCGATTGATCCAACTTTAGAAAAGAAAAAAGAAATTCTTAATAAATTGATGGAGATTTGTACTAGTAATGATATGAAAATGAGAGCTTGTTGCCAACCAGACTTAGTTAATATACAAGGTATTGAGCAAGCACATTGTATTGATGCCTATAAAATTGAAAAGATTATAGGCGAAAATGTTCCCAAAATAAAGGATACGGGACAGAGAAATGCTTGTGGATGTTTTAAATCGAAAGATATTGGTGGGTATTCAGGAATCTTTCGATGTAAACATAATTGTGCATATTGTTATGCATCTCCAGCTAAGAAATAAGAAAAAGAATTATTTATTCATACCAGAGACATACTTAGATAATTCCCAAAACGGTGGAACTAAGTGAAGTTCATAGAGTATATCATAAAAGCAAAAAGCACCCCACTGATCTATAATCTTACCTTCTGAATTTATATATAAAATTGTAGCTCCTTCAAATCTTACTTTTTTACCTGTAGGTTCGAAGCCCCATCCTTTTCCTAGATGTGTGCCAGTGGCCTCATAACGAATCCAAACCTTATCTTCTTCACCTTTTATCTCAATAATCTTATAATTCAAATCTGGAAAGACACTACGAAAATATTTGATTTCATGTTTTATTTGGGCTGGACCAATTTTTTCTATTTGAATCCAACTTGGATTATATTGAGGATGAATAATTTCATCTGCAATATTAAGATCTGGTTTACTCCACATTTCTTCAAAAAATAATCGTCCAATTTTTTCAGTCTCTTCAATTTTCATTTTATAATCGTATAATTCAATTTTTCAAATTTTAAATACAATTATATTAAATACAATTATATTGAATATTAAAAAAAAACCAAAATAAATAGATATAAAAAACAATTCAGTTTTTATATTATATAACATTACTGTTGAGGTTTTTATTAAATTAGAGGTTATTTCATGCCAAAATGTAAGTTTTATATAGTAGATGTGTTTGCTGAAAGAAAATTCGAAGGAAATCAACTTGCTGTTTTTATTTGTGAGGAAGCACTCTTCGAAGCTGAAATGCAAAAAATAGCAAAGGAGATGAACTATTCTGAAACAACTTTTATTACTTCTAAAGAAAATTATGATGTTCGTATTTTTACACCAGAAGTTGAATTACCCTTTGCGGGGCATCCAACGATAGGTACAGCTTATGTAATTCAACAAGAATTAATTAAAGGAAATGTTAAGACAATTCTCCTTAACCTTAAAATTGGTCCAATACCTGTTTTGTTTAAATACAAATCTGGAAAACCTGATTTAATATGGATGGAACAAAATCCACCTACATTCGGCAGATTTTTTGATACTGAAAAAATTTCTCAAATTTTAAAACTGGAAGAAAATGATATTGATGATAGATTTCCAATTCAAGAAGTATCTACAGGAGGACCCTTCATTATTGTTCCTTTAAAAACATTAGATGCTTTAAAGCAAGCTAAAGTTGATGTAGATAAATGTTTTGACTTGATGGAAAAAACTGATGCCAAATCAATTTTAATTTTTTGTCCAGAAACCCGTAATAAAGGTAATGATTTGAGTGTCCGTGTTTTTGCTCATTACCATGGTATTCCTGAGGATCCAGCTACAGGAAGTGGCAATGGATGCCTTGCTGCTTATTTGGTGAAACATCAATATTTTATTAAAAACCGTATAGATATTAAAGTTGAGCAAGGTTATGAGGTCGGAAGACCCTCATTACTTTATTTAAGAGCTGAAGGGAGCGATGGGGGGGAAATTACAGTCTCAGTTGGAGGAAAAGTATTCCTTTCTGCTATAGGAGAGTTAGTAGAAAAATAATTATTTTATTTTTCTTCTTTTTCATACTTTAGTCCTATATCCTTTAACTTTTTTTACTAAAGAATTAATCTCTTCAGGATGAGAGAAGAGAGCACATGGGGATCCGTTAGTTTCTAACAAATGTTCACTTTCTCTAATAATTTTAAATAACTGGCTATTTAAACCTTCTCTTAGTGAGCTTTTAGTCAAATTATGAGTTGCAATATTAGAAACTGGACAAGGTGTTAAATCTCCTAATGGTGTTACATGAGCAAATCCTCTACCTGCTGATACACAACCACCCATATATTCTTCATCTCCAGGAGAATGAATAAGAAATATTTCTTTAGTTTCTCGATAATTTAAAACAATTTCTCTGAATTTCTTGCTTTCCTCATAAGTGAGCATTAATTCAGTATCATTATCTACCGGGATATATTCTAGAAAGAAGGTTAACCGTATACCTTTTGAAATCAAATCATCGATATTTATAGAATCCATCCAAAATTTGACGTTTTTTCGATTTATTGTGACTGAAATTCCAGTTATAACACCTTCACTATCTAGCTCTTTAATTGTATTAATAGCTTTTTCATAAACTCCTAATCCCCTTCTTTTATCAGTTAAGTCTTGATTACCTTCAATACTTACCATAATTACCGTATTTCTTAACTGTTTAAGTTTGTCAATATCTTGGTCTTTTAAAATTGTGCCATTAGTGAAAATTAAAAATAATCTGTCCTTAAACTCTTCACAAATCTTTAACAAATTTGGCATTAAGAAAGGTTCACCACCCGCTATTATGAATGCAAATACACCTAATTCTCTAGCTTCGCTTATTATTTTCGTCCATTGCTCTAAATCTAAAGTTTTTCTAGTTGTTTGGTTACATAGTGTACCTGTTGCAGCAGCATAACACCCTGCACATTTAAGATTACAATTTGATGTTATACTTAGTATTAGAAAGGGAGGCACTTTAAATCCTTCAAATAACGCCTCCCCTCTTACCTTGCGCGATTTTCTGTACGCTTTAGCTAGTCTCATCATTGCATACATACTTTTAGGATGTTTCCAAATCCAAGGCATAAAGATTTTTGCCATCGATAGATCCACTCGTTTTAAAGTATGGTTTACATATCTACTATTTTTTTCATCCATGTTTACACATTTTTTTTTATGTTCTGACACTTATTTTATTTAAAATCTTTCTATGATTTGTAAGAAAATGTGCTTAACTTATAATTTCAGTAGTCCAATTTTTACCAATAATCAAAAATTCAGAGTAACAATACATAAATGTCCAATTATTTTTAACATTCTACTTTTAAGGATAATTTATGGAGTATTTTATAATAATTTACTAATTCAAAATCATTCAATTCAAAGAAAATATAAACTTATACTTACCAAAACTGAAAAAGTATAAACCCGAACAATAATAAAATATACTTAACATGAATATCAAAATAAAGTACGGTATATTCACACTTGGCATAATTTTATTCCAGTCAGCCTTGAAACTAATAGGTGTTTTAATTACTGGAAGTCTTAGTTTTTTGTCTGAGACAGCTGATACTTTAACAGATATTCTATTTGTATCAATAACGTTATATTCATTATACTATAGTCAGAAACCAGCAGATTATGAACATATGTATGGTCATACAAAAGTTGATTCGATTTCTGGATTGATTCAAGGTATAATTCTTATGAATATTTATGTTATATTAATTTTTAATGCAATCCAAACAATCCTTTCAGCTAATTTCCAAGTATTGAACGCAGAAATTGGTTTAATATTGTTAATCATTTCGTTCATTGTTAATCTAACTTTTTCAAGAATATTAATTTCAAAAGGAAAGCGTCATAAAAGTCTAACAATGGAAATACAAGGTCTTAATTTATTTCAAGATTCTATGAGAGCTGTCATCGTCTTTTTAAGTTTCATTTTTGCATACTTCAATATTATCTTTCTCGATCCAATACTTAGCATTATCCTTTCTGTTTGGATTATAGTTGGAGCAATTTCTTTAGCTAAAAAAGGAGTTAAAGAACTCACTGATACAAATCCGATAAGCTCAATTATAATTGAAGAATTAAGACAGAAAATTTTTGGTTTAGAACATGTAGTTGGGGTCAATGATATAAAACTAAGAACAAGTGGCAAAATCTTATTCTTAGAAGTTTATTTATCAGTTGAAGATCATATCTCAATTGTCCACGCAAACGAAATAATAATATCTATAAGAAGTCTAAGTGAAAACTTATTTCCGGTATATGAAGTAGAATGTATTGTAGAAATGAATCCTATGGCTAGTGAAAAATCAATAGGTGAAGGATTAATAAATTTGATTTTTTCCATGAGATCTGAATTTCCTAAGCTCCTGAATTTTAAAGATTTAAATATCTTTAGTATTGAAAATAAATATTTTATTTCTTTAGTCGTAATAGTTGATGAAAACCTTTCTCTCTCAGAGGCTCATCAGTTATGCTCTCATTTTGAAGATGAGATAAAAAAAGAAGCTCCACACATATCAAGAGTTATTACACATATAGAAGGTCAACCATATAGTAGAGATTCGATTCCAGGGCAAATAAAATGTGCTGATGTGGGATCAGAAATGATACAACAAATAAGTGAATCTATTGAAAAAGTTCTAAGGAACCATCCCCAAGTTAGAGGATATCATAGATTAGGATTTTGGGCAACATTAGATTACTGTATCTTAGAAGCACACATATTTTTTGATGGTTCATTGAACATATCGAAAATACATAAATACATTTCTGAATTAGAAAGCAATATTAGAGAAGTGTTAGGGATTGATAATTTAGATACAATTTTTCTCCATTCTGAACCAATTGAGGAACAAAGGGAAGGAATTATTTTTTAAAAAACCAACTAAAAGGGGAGCTTGTATTTATCTAATTTTAATTCTTTTTGCATTATTTTGATATCATTTTGTAAGCTTTTATTGATTGGAATACCCGTTTTTCTTCTTTCTAATTCATTATAATATTCCTTTTCTCCGGCTGTATAAATTTTTTCTGTTCCGGGTGCTTTTTTAGAACCTCTTAATTCTCGCATTATATTCCCCGATATTTCTTTAAATCGTTTTAATGGAATAAAATTTTGAACATTAATGACTAAAAAGAAATGTCCCACTTTCAATCTTTTTTGCCCGTTTTCGATTATTCCAGCCGTGTTTTTAAGATAAACCCCATCTTGTAATGCAGAAGATAAAATCTCTGCAAATGTGGCATAGCCATAACCTTTATGACCTGAAGTATCTTCCCCTTTACCTCCTAAGGGTAATAATGCTGCAGAACGATTACCTAACTTATTTAATACAACATTAGGATCGGTTTTAGAATTACCATTAGAAGAAATAATTAATCCCTCGGGGAGTGGCTTATGTAATCTGTTATAAACCTCAACTTTACCTCGTTGTATAATAGATGTGGCACAATCGATTAGAAATGGAAAGTCTTCATCAGTTGGGGCTCCATACGTTAATGGGTTAGTACCTAACATCGGTTCAATACCAAAGGTAGGAGGAACTGCTGGCCTAGTATTTGTAGTTACAAACCCAATCATACCTTCCTTTATTGCCATTGATGAATAATAACCAGCAATACCAAAATGAGTAGAATTTCTTACTGCTACTGCTCCAACACCATATTTTCTCGCTTTTTCAATTGCTAATCTCATTGCCAAATATGCGATCACATGCCCCATTCCGCAACCTCCATCTAGAACTGCTGTAGTTTTATCGTCTCTAATGATGTTTATTTTAGTTTTTGGATTATATATACCCTCTTTAATTCGATCATAGTACATCTTTAATCTTTGAATGCCATGTGAATCAATGCCTCTTAAATCAGAAGAAATAAGAACTTTGGCGATTATTTCAGCGTGACCTTCTGGAACTTCTAATTTAATGAAGACATCTTTTATGAAATCTCTGAGTATATCTACTTCCATATAAACAATATCATTCGATGGTGTTGAGTCAGTTTCCTTTAAAGCTTTTTCTACCATTTTTTCAAAGCGCTATAAAAATGTAATAGGATTTAATTAGGAACCTTTCTATTTAATTAAAATCCTATTTATTAGAAGGTGAAAGTTCGTGATTTGATTATATATTAAGAATTTATATACTAGCTAAAATTTTTATATCAATTAAATAATTTATAAGGTATATGAAGTTATACACTTAAAAAGACTAAAAGCATAAAACAAGGCTCCTGTCAATCCCCTGGATTTTTGTCTTTTGGTTGTGTATTTATATATACATAGGAATAACCTACTCTGCCTTTTGAAAATTTTAGGCCTCTTATTGAGGCTTTTTGGCAGGAGCCTCCTTTAATTGAAAATATAGACAAATTTGAACTTATAACAATAAGAAAATTTCTAGAAAGTATAAGTCTAACTTTAAATCTTTTAGTAATTTCATATTATTGAAAATATATGCGTAAATATTTTCTTCACTAAAATATTTAAAACAAGCATTTTTACCTTTTACTTCCTTTAAAATATTCACAATTGCAGAAACAATTGATTTTAAATGCTTAATAACTAAATCCTTATCACTTTTGATTAAATTAATATCTATTAGGTTGAACCAAGATTCCTTATCAAATGTAATATTTTTAAGCCAAGGTGTATTCTTAAAATCCGTTTGGTTCATGAAATTATTATACATTTCTTCTATTCTATTAAGAATTGAGGTTTTAGATTTACTATACATTTTTCTGTCAATTACCTTTCTGAGCATTATCAAAATTTTTTGAAATATACCTAAAATATCAAAAAAGTCTGCAGTTTTTGCTAGATTTTCTATTTCTTCCCATTGATCATGATAATCTTCAATTTCATTAAGAAAAGGTAAAAAAATATTAATATCTCCATCCCAATTATGCCCTCTTTTTTTCCAAACAGATTCAAAATGTTTTATAAAAGCGTTTTTTATAACATTGAGTCTAGCTAGAATAAACTCTGTATTTGTATGCTTTGTATCAGCAGCAACAAAAAGTAATTTATGATTTTCTTCTAATATATAAACCCATCTCAAACCTCCCATTTCTATGGAATCCAGTGATTCTTGAAATTCAATCATAGAAAAATGGTGAAATGCTGTTAAAAATCCAGAAACAATGTCCTCATCAGCATCCGTTTTCAAAAATGATTTATATAATAATTTAGTTCCAGATTCAGAATCTAATACCCATATATTCATATCATCAAAAAAAAATGCGGTTCTTTAAGAGAAAATAAATATGTTACTCTTTTAAATTATTTCCAATATGATTTAAAGATTTTCTAGGAGCTGTTCAATTCCGTTTAATTTCTGTAGAAGCCAAGATTTATATTGAGAAGTTTTTTTTATCTGTAGTTTAAGAAGTTCTTCTGAAGATTTATTGTAGAATAACTTAATCATAGAATTAAGAACTTGAATAATTTTTTTTCTTAGTTTTATTATTTCCTCAATAGTACATGTCTTATTGTGAGTTCTTGGATTCCGTATATCAGCCATAATTTCACAAGCTCTTTTGATTCTTTGAAGAGTTGTATCATTAAAAGTTGTTTTAAGATTATTGGAAAATTCTATTAATTCCGGATGATTTTGGGGTTTATTAATATCTCTAATAATTTTCACCCAAGTGCCAAGACTAATTGATTTATCTAGCATTAAATTACTATATTTATCATGAAACTCCTGGGTAGTTTTCCTATTAAAATAATCATTACGATATTTTTCTTTCAATGAGCTAAAATTAGACGATATTTCTTCATCCAAGATTGTTTCAAATCCTTTTGCATATTGAACCACAATCGGGGAAGCATCAATTTTTTCTGTCAACTTTTTAAAACCATGATACATTATTTCAGCCGCTTTTAATATTTCCTTAACTTTCTTACTTTTTATTTTCTCGATTTTTAGATTAGGATTTTCTGAAACTCTAATTAAATCATTAACGTATGTTTCTAGACCTTCAAGTTGAGTTAAAATCCATGTTCTAAAATTACTCCAACTAGTATATATGGATGGTACTTTTTTTATTACTTTATTACTATTATTGATGTTGGTGGCAGAATCTTTAATTTGTGGAGAGAGTTGAGATATTCCCAGTTGATTTAAAATGTTTTCAAAATCTATTTGATCTAATTCTGTGAGTTGATATGTTGATATTTTCATTTGACTCCATTCTTGTATAAAATCTTCAGGTATTCCTTCTTTCCAATGATGATTCCTCAAATAATTGTAAAGCTTTTGGGGATTATATAACTCTTCTAGCTCTAAATGAGCAGCATTAACTTTTTTACTTCGATAATCATGTAATAGCTGGATAAATTCCTTTCCAAGCGCTCGATTGGTTGAAATAAGTACTTCATACTCATTTGAAAAATCTTTTAACTCTTTCCGAAATTTAAATTTCATCTCAGAAATATCTGGAATGTTGATATCGTAATAGAAGCTCATGAAATTCAAGATTGAATGCCAATATTTTTTATCATATTCCACTAGAATATCAGGAAGATTCTCTATTGTGCTAGACTGATTTAATTGCTTGAAAATTCTTGTCGCAGCAATCTTTATTTTTTGAATATTTTCTTGTAAGATATCTTCATCTTGAGAACTGTTAATAAGTAAATTTTCGAATTCTAAATCTGAAGCTGTGAGATCATAATTTAAAAATTGATTATTTTTCTTATTAAAGAAAATAAATTTACTACCATTTGCTAAATTACCAATATTCTCATTTGAGTTAATAACACATCTTATCCCATCTAACTCCATTAATTCTTTTACTTTTTCTCTGCCTACATTATAAATAAAATAAAACGTGGGATTTTGTGAATATGAATTATTTGATTCAAACTCAATTATTTCTTTTAAATTATGTAGTGCGGTTGATTCAAGGTCAACCACATTATAGCCAGTAGTAAATAGCTCTAAAACATGAAGGTGTTTTAAATCAACATAAGGAAATACTATTAAATTCTTTTGTTGAAAGAATAAAATATTGAGAAATTCTGGTCTTATAAAGTCAGAATCCGTGTCTATTGATAACACCTCAATTTTAAAAGAAAGTTTAATTATTCTTTAAAGTATTTGAAAATAACTGCAAGTATTAAATCTGTAAATGAATTTATGATATTCTTCCCATGAATTGCTTCCGCGGGATATACTACTAATGTCCCATCAGGATAGGATTCTTGAAGTGGAAGTCCTAAGTGCAATTTAAAGTCTTTTAAAGAAATAGCGCCTTTTAAATCTCGCTTATTTAACTGAATTAAATATGGGATTTCCTTAGATTTAACAAAACTCACTAATTCTCGAAAACTTCTTTTATTTTGCTCAATTTTTTCTGGATCTGAATCACCAATAAACATAATGCCATCAGCACCATCCAATACGTATTCACGTGTAGATAGAAACCTCTCTTGCCCAGTGCAAGTCACTACGTGACATATTATATTAAATTTAACACCATTTAATGCAAACTTGAAAAGTAAATATAGAGAATCTTCCCAGAGTGTTCTTCCTTCAGTAGTTTCTATAGAATAGCCACGTGTAAGTTTCAATAAGTCAAACTTTTCTCGTAATCTGAAAAAATTAGTAGTTTTTCCACTTTCACCTGGACCCCAATATACGATCTTAAATTGAATCATATTTTCTGAATCATCGAAATCAAAATCCTCACTCATTTCTACTTTGACTTTACCTAATTTATCTAAACTTCTCTGCTTTAACTCCATTTAATCACCTGAGATCTTAATAGTTAAGAAATGGTTCCAATTTTGTCCTTAAAAATCTGTTTCTTTAGTTCTTTGATATGTTCTTTTATCTCTCTTTCGGGCATTTTCAATACATTTTTCATATGTTCATTTTTCTCTATCTCTTCCTTGATTTTTTGAGCAAAATTACTCATTTGGAGGATCATTACTCCTAAATTTACTTCGTTATCGGTTAATAGAACGATAAGAATATCACGCTTACCTTTCTTTTGAAGGTGAATGTTTCCAATTGACTTGACAAATAGACGCATATCACTATAGATAATGGTCGCACGCTCTAATGATTCACTCTCAAAAAAATCTTGTCCTTGTCGTGCAACCCCATAGAGTGCTGCTCCAATTGAACTCAAGTCCCAATAATTTAGTTTACGGTCGAATCTGGAATCGATGGCGATGATTTTTGCATCTTGGTCGATTGCTATAAGCCCGTAAATATATCCTTTTCGCGTTAGTTTGCCATATTGATATCTAATATCATCTAAGACTTCTGTTATTTTATTTTGGTATAAAACTTTTGGTATATGAGTTATCATTTTTTTCCCTTTTATATTATGAATTTTTTTTAAAATAAGATCCAATGAAGAATATTTAAAGAAAAAATTAGTATCAAGAGATTAAGAAATTTGAACTACCTCGATCATTACCCTTATTTTAAACATTTATAGGCATTTAATTATGGAAAAAATATTTATACCGAAAGCACTTATTGACTCTAGGAATAATTTAAATTAATCAACGCGAAAAGTAAATTCAATATATATTTCCCTTAAGATGAAAATATCTACCCAACTGGATAAATTGCAGAAAAAAATTGAAAAGGAAAGAAAATATAAAGAAAAACCAAATGATGATAGATCAGGAGGGTATCTCTTCATAGATCCTAAAAAAAAGAAGTCGAAAAAATATGACATGAAAGAAAAATTGGATTTCCTGAAGCTTTTGTTAAATATGATAAATCAAGGAGCTACTGGCTTTGATTTAGCTTATGAGGTGGAAAAAAATCAAAAAATGAAACATTTAATTTATGATGGCGTCTTATTTTACAATACATTTCTAAATATAGGTAATAAGAAGTTTATAGATGTTCCAGATAAAATTATAACAAACTATAAATCATTTAAAACTGTTGAGGATACTGAAAAATATATATTTATAGTGTGGTTAAATGACACAATCTCCTCACTCCAAGAGAAATATCATCTAACAGAAGAATATAAGAAATATTTTGAAGCAAAAATTGCTGAGGAGAAGAAAGAAGCTGAGAAGAAGCTAAGAGAAAAGTTAATTCATTGTAAATATTGTGGCGCAAAGATTCGAGATAGTAAACAAGAATTCTGTGAAGAATGCGGAGAAAACCTAATGGAACAAATCTATTGAAAGATTTTTTTTATTCTTGTGTTTCTATATTAATATCTTGACCACAATTTGAACAAAACCGTTGAGTATCTCGGAAAATTTCTTTACCACAATTAGGACAAAATCCAAAAGCTTGGGAGCGGAGTTGCTGGCTTAATGAAGGTGTATGTTCTATATTATAACGAGGATAATCTTCTTCATAAGGCTTTACTAATTGCTTATCAGGACTTGTCTTTTTACGTGTGGCAATAACTACCATAATTACTATAGTTATTCCAATAGTAGCAATTACGATAATTATTATAATAAGATTAATGTCGAATCCACTAGGAGGCGCAACAGGGGGAGTATCTGCTGCTAACCATGTAATTAGTTGATCAAACTTATCTTGATTTAGCCGAGTACCAAAATTCGCGTCAACTCCGAATTGGTATTCATATGCGTTAACCGTTAGGATATAATAACTCCCATTAACTTCTACCCATACAGGGCCTCCGCTCTGGCCTCCAGCTGTATCCATCCAATACCAGTGATTAAAGTTATCTACTCTATCACCAACATCTGAATCATAATACATATACTCTCCATTATCTAAATCACTTGGATAACCAGCAGTATGTAGTACTCCCGTATAAACTGGATCTGATGTGTCAGCAGTCATTGTTCCCATCCACCCTGTATAGTTACCAATTGTGCGGTCAAGTGTTATTACAGCCCAGTCATGTTCTGCCATTTCAAATTGAATCCACTGGGTGTATGTACGATAATTAGTAGCTAATGCCTGACCAAATGGTCTATAAGCTCCTCTCATGCCAGGTACAACTGTTATCTGACTAGCCCATCCTCCATGATCATGTATATAAACACAATGCCCGCATGTAAGAACATGATAAGCATCTACGATTGCACCTGAACCAATCCATTGAGTATTATCATCTGCCGTAATATATAGCTTACAGATCGTACTCCATGGATAAGTTGAAGTGGAAGTTATTTTAACTCGATCATCAGGTGGAAAAGGGTAAGAAATCTGAAGAAAGGTATCTTCAAGGGTTATATTATAGTCTCTCTCCCCTAAAAATGGTGGGATAATAGTCTGGAAAGATTGATCTGCAAAACTATTATAATAATATTCAATCTGTTCTGTGCCTGTAAGAACATCATAACTAATAGTAGCATTAGCATCTTCTAAAGGGTAATTTGGGCTTAATCTGTCATCTAGCAAGGATTTGGGATATATTAATGGATCTAATAGATAAATGGAAGAGCTGATAAAAAAAAATACGATTATACCAAAAAATAAGTTCTGCTTCTGCAACAAATAATAACCCTTAAGCTTTTTAAATTAATATATTAGATTATACTAATAAATTTTGCACTTATGAATTTTTAAAGAATTTCAAGGATTGATTTTTGTGTAAAATTAAGTTCTTTTTGATTTGAATAAAAATTTTCCTTAATAACAACATTAGATAATCTAACCATATCTCCGCCTCTAATCAACTTCATACATTCTACTGCTTTTAGATCCCAAATATTTACTCTAATTGATGAGGAAGCATCTGAAAGTATCAACTTTAAAAGAAATGATTTCGTCCCATTTTTCAGAGTCAACTCTTTAAAAAACTCGACTTTCACAATACCTGAAATAAACCTAATAAATCCTTCTTTATTATGAAGACTCTGAATTGTCCATGTAGTTTTTTTATTAGCCTTATTAGGGTTTTCTGTAGAATAACTTTTTGTTATATCAGATTTTGTATTTTCGAGGAGATTTACATCTTCTGGAGCTAAAATAATATTTCCTTGTCTGTTTAAATGGACTTCTAACTTACCATCTCTCCCTTTCTTAGAATAACCTCCGATAATTTGAATTATTTCACCTTTCTTGAAGAGATCGTTTTCCATAGTTTCAACATTCTTATCCCATAAAACAATTTTAATACAATCGGAGTTATCACAGACTTGAAAAGAGCCAACGCGTCCAATTGATCCATCTTTTCTAGTAAAATCTCTAATTTGATAAATAGTATTAACTCTTCCAGCAATAACAATATTACTCATATTTTCTATAATAGTGGAAATAGGTATAGTAAAATCCTTATAATCAATAATATCTTCAGCTATATAATTTAAGATCTGCTTATTTTCGTTAGATTCTACTTTTACACCGTGTTCTTTTGCGATGAGATATAGGATTGCTGGTTTGGTCATAAATCCTTGAAATTCGATCTCCTTCTCAGATATCTCCTCTTCAATATCCTTTTCACTTATTCCTGCATTCAATAGAGCTTGATAAATCTCTTCAACTCGTTCTACCATTTTGCATCAATATACACATTCATTCATAAATCAAAGGAAAATTACTCTGTTTAAGGTGATCTCGAAATTGGGAAATTTTATTTTGTCGAAGGGATTCAAAATGATGCTCATTAAGAATTTTATCGCAATTCCATGAATAAACAGGCCTTTCACCCTCAAAAATCATACCAAATTTATTAGAGTGATGGATGCAGACTTTGAATATCCTTCTTTCATAGGAATTAATACTCCTAAATTCATTTTCAAATAAAATATTAATCACATCTTTTAAGTTTCTTATTCTAATTTCAAGAAAAGATATTTTAATGAATGTATATAAAGAAAAAATCTAATTAATCGCTTGAACTAGGTAGATAAATTTTTAATAAATTTTGAGGTTAATCCAAGTTTATTGCGAGTTCTATGAAAAGCATAGGCTGAACAATTACATAATGCTCTTAAATTAGATTGAATTATCTTTTGAGATTTTTTCTTATCAAATAAATCTGTTACAAATATAATAATGGCAATTTGAGTCATTAATTGTGGCCAAAAAAATAATTTAGCTAATTTTAATTGAAGAATTTTTAAATTTTTTTTTGCTCTTTTATAGTCAAAAACAGGAGCTAAATGATAGTATTTATGGAGGAACAAATTAGTTATGGGTTTTTGTTCTTTAAAATGGAGTAAATTTGGATTTTTATTGAGAAATTTCTTGAAATTTAATAATTTAATCAAGTATTCACTAATAATCTTATGAATAAGTTTAATAGGTATATTTAAGCCTTCGCTGATTTCCTTATACTCTAAAAACGTTATAGCTCTTACCTTTTCTCTGGTAGTTACAAAAGAGATATTTCTAAATAAGTAGTTTAATATTATTGGTTTAAGCTTATTCTGAGATTTGTAATATTTATTATAATAATCATCTATATTTTCAGCTTCATATATTTCCTTTTTTAAGGTCTGAGTCATGAGTTCCTCAATGTTACCATTAAATCTTACTATTTGGAAATAATGAGATTATTTAAACAAAAAATAGGAATCAGTTTTAAGGAAAATTCATATTTAAAGAAAAAAATTATAAAATCCTATCTAAAGTAGTTTGGAATTTTTTTGGTTGGGTAATTTGATGAAGAAAATATTTCCTACATATCTTATAATTTTCTTCAAACTTATCCAAACTCCTTTCTACACGCTTTTTATTTAAATTGTGTTCTTTGCATAATAATGAGAAGATTTTTGATTTATTAGGTGAATTCCACATTAGATCATCAAGCCTTTCATTAATTTCAGGAAATAAGAAGATTTTTCTCACCTTTTTAATAATCTCTGGATTTAAATCACTAAAATCATGGTTACGATACTCTTTTAGAATAAGAGTCTCAAGAGATTTATACTTTCTAATAAGTGAGAGTGCCTTTTTTGGTCCAAAACTAAACACACCTGAAAAATAATCTGTACCTATTAAAATTCCAATATCAATTAATTGAAAAATTGAAATACCCAAGTTTACTAAATTCTTTTCTAAATTAATAAGAATGGGTTGTATCTTTTGGTATTGCCATTTTCCTTGTATTTTTCTTCTTAATGATTTTGAAAGATTTTGAATTAAATTTGGGCATCCAAATAAGAGGGAATCAAAATCTTGTGAGACAGAATAATTAACAATATTTTTTTGTACTAAAAAGGCACACTGAGATTCTGCAGATGCGGGGGATTCTATATATGGTACACCTAATCCTCCTAGGAGCTGCTTAGATTCATTAATAACGTTTTGCCACATATATTCTTTACTTAAGGCAATTTTTTGGGCTAAATTCTTGTTTCCATTTTTAATGGCTTCTTGATACCATTTCTTAGTAAAAATGAAATCTTTAAGCTGGTCTTTTGTAATCAATCTTTTGAGAACTGAGACTTTTCCATCAAAGCAAAAAATTGGAAATATTTTCTTGCTATAATAATAATTTATTCGATAAAGAAGTCCATATAAGTGGGAAATGGGGCGTTGTGTTCGATCCAAAATAAATCCGGGATTTAGTCCATCAGGATTTTTACGAGTGAAATTAAATAGTCCCATGATGATATTTGGCGCATCAATTGCAATTATCTTACCCGCTAACTCCTTGTATTCAATATTATTTCGAATGATAATATTTTGTAATTTTACTCCCATTAGGTTATTAATTTTTAGGAGATATAAAAAGAAAAAAATCATAGACAAAAAAAAGAATTTAGCAATAAATTACCACCCTTTTATCATGTGGTATAATTGGAAAAGTGCCTTTAATAACCTAATCTTCATGCTTCACCTTATACTACTAATTTTTAGGTGAAGATTAGATCATTTACAGATATTTAAACAAAAAATTGGATCGTTAAATACAACAATAAAATTTCAAATTATTCCTGAAGGTCATCAAGATCTTTTTCAATTAATTTAGAGAACCTTTTTCGAGTTTTTTCCTCTTTAAATTCGTCTTTAAATGATTCCATTAGACTCTCTAAATCTTGATCTGAGAGGATATTATCCTCATCGATCTTGCTATTTATAAATTCTTTAAAAAATTCAAAACCGCAATCTCTACATTCAATAAGCTCTCCGTAATCGATAAACTCGTTTGAATGGCAGTTAGGACAGCAAAATTCTGAAGGCATTTTTGGGTTAAAAATCATAAATAGATTTGTCGTAACTAATAATATGAAAATCACTAATATAAAACTATCATCATAAAGGTAAAAAATCAAGATTAAGGGGAATATAATGTGAATATTTATTTCACCATCTGTTTTAGGGTTTAAATAATTCTTATCTTTTTAAATAAAAATGAGATTATACTATATCTGCTTTTTCCTTTATAAATACACAGCTTAAGTTTTAAATAATATGTAATAAATTAAGGTGTGGTAAATATTTCAAGAAAACGTTCTTACAAAACTCAATATATTGTAAAACCAAAATATGAACAGTCACGTTGGATAATTGCAATTTTCTTCTGTATTTTATTATTTGTCTTCATATTTTTTCCGATTTTTGGTTTAAATTGGAGATATGAGATTGGTGGAGTATTTTCGATTGTAATTGATGCATTAGGAGCCTTCTGTTTAACAATTGGAGGGCTTTATACCTCAGTAGGATTTGTAGGGATATTAACACGAAGTCCACGATGTGTAAGGAATGTAATTATAGGAGTAACTTTACTATGGATTGGATGCTGGTGTACGGGAGCTGTGTTAAATCTATTTGGGATAGCTATCGGAGATGCTACCTCTTCAGGAGGAAGTGGATGGCATTAAATTTTTGTTCTACTTTATTTAACTATTTTTTGGATTTTCTATTAATATTAACTTACAAAATTTGAATTAATTAGAAACATTAAAGGGAAAAATTTGATTATTAGAATAATGTACTAGTTCCAAATTTACCCATTTCGAAATAATACTTAAGAGTTAACACAAAAAGGACAACAGAATAGTTTTTTCTCTGACGTCTAAGTATTTTTAATTTATACTTTTCATCTTCACTAAGTCTAATTATCTGTGATGATTTAGGTACTTCCTCAACTTTATCTAAATCGAAAAATTCCTTTAAAATGTATTTATGTGGTAAAATTTTAAGTATTTTTCCTTTTGGGATTCTTACAAGAACTTCCTTGATTGGGGTAAATTCTGCTTTTTCTGTTCCTCTATGTATTTTAAATCTCTTATTTGTAGTTTTTACAATAATGGGTGTAACATGTACGTTTTTCCAGTGAAATGTTCTTAAACCACTCCAGATTGAACTTTTTACCATAACTTTTGGACTGACTATAATAAAGAATTTGTTGATTCTTTTTAACTGTATATATCCTAAAACAATCAGGATAACACCTAACCCCCCAGAGATACTATTAGTAGCTATAAGTGCGATGCTTTTTAATATTAAATCATATAAAGCGCTTGTTGCTATGAGACTAACAACTAATCCTATCATAATAATGATAACTCCAAATAACATCAAGATTTTACCGCCGAGAGGATTTCCTGTGAACACAAACATTTTTCCAGCTTTATGGGCGGCTTTTAAATCTTCTATACTCTGTACTGTCTCATAATCGTAATTACCATTGTTGAAATCCTCAACTGCCCGAATATATTCCATAATATCACCCACATCATTAGGATTATCCGGTTTCATTTTATATTCCATTTCCCTATAAATTAAGTAGACTTGTGCGAATTTCTCTTAAAAGTACTTATTTAACACTCCTTATATAGTTTTGCTGAGGATTGTAAGAAAGTTAAAATATTTTAAAAAAGGAAAGATCTAGTCTAAATCAAAATGCAACACGCCTAGATTATTAGATCAAATATTGGAATTAATAGATCCGGAAATATCTAATACCTGTGTGGATACCACACACAGCTAATAAAATTATAGATGCTATAATGACAGGGATCATTTTATGCCGCTGAAATTGACCTAATGATAACCATCCTAAGATCCCAACAATCAAACCGAGCATTCCAATAATCGAACCAAGAGCCATTAAAAATTCTATAGATTCAGCGATCCCATCAAAATAATCCAACATAATAGCAAATATTATTATGAGTAAATCTTTATAAACAAAAAATTTCCCTCTAGATTTTTTCTTTATATAATTAGAATTTACAATTGTTCAAACAATTATATAAAATAGAATTTAACAATGAGAAAACTAGATGAAATTGGAATTTGTCCGAGCTGCGATTGTACAATTTCTATTTTCAAAACTCAAAATTACAAACGGTTTGCAAAGTGTGAAATATGCGGAACATCGTATCCTCTACCAAAAAGGGGTTCAATAAGTAATTCTGCCTTATTATGTCCTCGAAACAAATTCCCTCTATTAATCATTGATAGAAAAAACCAGCCTGCATACTTTTGGGCTGACCAACCTTGTTTTAGCTGTATTCAATATGATAAATGCGAACGAGTAAAAGAATTAATAACAGAATTTAAAGAATTAAAGGTGTATGGCTATTAAGGGGACTCAACGTTTTAAATCATTAAAATTAGGGATTATCTTAGTCCTCATCTCGACAATTCTTACAATACCTTTTTTGAATCATCCAAAAGGAAGTAATTATATTATACTTCTTAAAAATAAACCAAATATGAGTGCTTCTTCGGATATACTTGTTGATAAAGTATATAACTTCACTATCAGTAGACCATATGTATATTTTAATCAAAATCTATACCTAGAAAGGTTATACAACTATTTTATTACAATATGTATAGTTACTCCACATACCTGTGATATGAATATTACTTTATGGGATACTGAAGGAGATGAGTTTCGTCTATCCTTCGAAAAAAACATGTCTCAAAATGATTATCGGGAGATTCCTTACGGAGTGGCAGTAAACGGAAATTACAGCATTTTATTTGCTGCAAATCTTACAGAAAATCTTAATATTCTCATAAATATTCAACGTGATGGGCGCTGTCTTTATGACAAGATCCAATCTGAAGAACTTTCATATATTATCTTTATTGATGTGCTTAAATTCTATGAAAGAACCCATTTTTCACACCGACTATCCTTGAAAACTGATATGAATTATAGGTTTTATTTTGGAAGAGTATCAGCAATCTCAGCAGGATTAAGTGAATACACAGGATTAACTCATACTATCACCGATGAGACTCAGGGAATTCTATTTGGAATATACCACAATGACACAATTGCCTCACCTAAAGGGGTCACGAGCTATCAATTTGGTACTGCTATAGAAGGTGAATACAGTTTGAATCTTACGATTTTTTGCGATGTGAAGGCAGTAAATCTCGCTTATGCTATAGTTGAAGAGCAAAGGGTTGCTGATGGAATCGATCCCAATGATGATAATCCTCCAGATCCACCCGATGATCCTCATAATGGCACAGTTGGCCTAGAAGCATTTATTCCAGTCGAGTGGACCATAGGGATGATAATCCTTGCAGGTTGTGGTGTTATCATTCCAATTATACTGATCCAACACCGAAAAAAGAAAAATCCCTCAGGAATTTAGTATATATCTTCTTAATTTTTCAATATTAAATTTGAATAATTTAAAAGTCAAATAGTTAAATTTCATTATATAATCATTTTTAATATGGAGAATCTTGAAAACATCTTTTTAGAATTAAAAACAATCTTAGAAAAAAATTCAGGAACTTTTTTAATAAAAGATCGATATATTGGTTCTCGAGCTACACAGGAAAAACCCGAATACCACTTATATGGAAATAAAGAAGTTAGTTTATTTGGAAAGAAACCACAACCAACCTATATTGCAGGTGTAATACAACAAAAAAATTATGTTAGCCTTTATTTTTCACCTATTTATTCACACCCAGATTTATTTACTAATATCAGTTTGGATCTTAAAAAATTCTTAAAAGGAAAGTCTTGCTTTAATATAAATAAAACTACACCTCAGCTCTTAAAAGAAATTGATGAAGTATTAAAACAGGGAATAAGGAAATACAAAGAAATTGAATGGATTTAAATTAAACTAATCAATCTTCTATTTTTATTATTTGACATTCCATTGCATCGCACACTCTCCAACTCCCCCTTTCTGAACGCCCTCAAACCGAAGGTTTCTAAACCCAAATTGATTTTTCACTTTAGATAAGATTCCCATCATCACCTGTGGAAACATACAAGATGGACTCCCAAAATCATGGTATCTATAATATGTGTTAGCAAAACACATCTTACAACTATCTTGGTAAGCAAGAATTTTTACTACATTTCCTTCTCTATCCCTTTTAACATCTACTTTTGCATTGTCAGTAATTGCCCATTCTTGCTCTAAAAATTCCCTTAATCGTTGTAAAAAATCTTCAATGGTCTCGATACCTTCCTCGTTGAATTCTTTACCAATTGTACGTCCAATCTTCGTCAAAATTTCTTCCTTTTTATCGACAGGAAGAGCTTTCTGTAGAGCATACCATAATTTAAAAAACGTACTATAAGAAACTGTGTCAAATCGAGTAGGTAAGGCATTAACTTCTTCCTTAGTTAAAGTTCCCATTTTTATTTATCACTCTAAGTTCGTAATTTATCTTATTTATATGATAAAAAGTTCAAATCTTAAGGATTCTGATTATTTAATATTAAATTTCAAGATGAATTGACTAAAAATAATATGTAGATCAAACTAAAATTTAATGGTTTGAAAATAATATAAGAATTTAACAGATTTTGGAATATTAGAAGTTAAATATGAAAAAAATTAAAATTTAGGTGTTAATTAATGCTCTTGCATTATTTTGCCACTCGCTTACTGTCTTTACAGATGCTCCTGAAATACTGGCTGAAAGTGCTTCCGGATCTGCTTCCAATAGATCTGATAAAGTAAGAATCCCATGCGTCTTTAAATTTTCAACAGTTCCTTTTCCAATGCCTTTTACTTGTAATAGTGAGATTCGTTCTTCAGAAACCGCATTCTCTTCTTGATTATCACTGTCCTCATAAAGTGTTTCAATTTCAAAATCTAATCCAGGTGATTCAGGAAGATCCACTTTATCGGTATCAGCAACTCCCACCCCTGTTATATAAAATTCAGCTTCTTCTGGTGGAAGATCAGGGGCGTCGACTATAATTGCTCTCCTTTGTAAAGAATTATTAGATGAAAATCCCTTCGTTTTAAACATTACTCTAAAATGACACCCATGAGCTATGATATTTCCCCCAATTGCGTCATCTGCCGAAAACATGCCCATCATTCGTGTCGCAACTTGATTTGTAAGTAAAACAGCACAGTTGTAAGTTTCTGCAATACGCGATAACCCATGGATCATACTATTAAGAACCGCTTGTCGCGGAGCTAAATGACCAATGCCTACATATTCAGCTCGTAGTAAAGCCATTAAACTGTCTACAATAATTAATCTTACCCCACGAGTCTTACAAAGAGTTTCAGCTTTTTGGATCATTTGAGATTGATGATCTGAAGAATAGATCCTTGCATGATAAATTTTTGAAAGTACATCCTTTGGGTTTAGCTCAAATCGTTTGGCAATTCGTTTGATCTTTTCTTTTGAAAAAGTATTTTCAGTGTCAATATAGGCAACAGCACCGTTAACTCCACCTTTCTTCTCTGGTAATTGGACTGTAACTGAAATTGTATGTGCCAATGCTGTTTTACCAGACTTGAATGGTCCATAGACTTCAGTTAACTTACCTGTTTGAAATCCTCCACCTAAAATTCGGTTGAGATCAGAAGATCCCGTTGTAATATATTCTACATTGTCATCGATTTTAGCAGCAGGTGTAAAGTCAGTCATCCCTAATGCATTACGTGCATTCCAAATCAGTTTTTTCGCAGTTTTGTCACCTAAACCATCAACAGAGGCAACAGTAGAATGAGGACTCATAGCAAGAGCTTCCGCAGTACTTATCCCGTTTTCTTGAAGTAATTTTATTTGACGTGAATTGATTCCTTTTACTTGATCTAAATCGGCCATCCTTTTTGTATATCAACTCCATTTTGAATAATTTTGTTGAATAGTATTTCTGTTTAGCTTATTTAAAGAAAAAAAGATAAGAAAAAGAGGAAAACATAATAATACATTTTTTACTTAAAGAGAAAAAAAACCCCAACTTAGGAAATTTATATTTCCTCCTTTTCTCGATGAAAACTAATTATAACAATTCTATTTAAAGAAAAAATTTAATTTAAGTAAATAAAAAAAATATTGAAAAAAATTATTTCTGAAAGTTTTTTCATTATTGTTTAATTAAAAAGTATCCAATTCCTCCTTGGGCGGAAGTAACATTGAGAACTTTAAAACCAGTTGAATCTATATGCTGTTCAATATATTGCAGTGCTTCTTGAAAAAAATCTTTCTTTTTAATTTTGATTTCCTTAGTTTCCATCGAACTATGGTGGAGTAATTGCTCAGTCATTCTGGACAAAAAAATAATTTCAATTTTCAATTTAATCACATCCTTTTCAAACTATTTTTATCTAAAAAGAAAGTCAAGCAGACATTTAAAGTCTATTCCACTTACAAAAAAGTAGAAAAAATAAGGAATTACTTTTCCAAGAGTATTTTTAAGCCTTGAATAAATTTTTGCGGAGTAATACCATATAATAACGCTTGATGCATCATCTTAATATTTAATTCGATCAAATTATCCAAATCTTCACTTGGATGAATTTCAGCCATGAGTCTTTTTATTGTTTTATACACAGAAAACTTTTTTCGTTTTAACTTCCCAAAGTAACCACCATATGCTAAAAAAAGATTCGCCATTAGTTCAAGATCTTCTTGTGAGTTATTTTTGTAGCATCGTTCACATACGATTCCGAATTTAAGTCCTTCCTGATATATCGATGCTCCTGTTTTAATTTCATTTCTACAAATTCCACATCTAATTAGTTCATGAGAAAGATGGGATGTTGGTTCTGTACTTATTGAATTTATCTCCATGTAGTTTCTATATTATAAATATATTTAAAGAAAAATAGTTCAAAAAATTCTAAACCAAACCCCATGCAGGGAACATCATCCAATAACTATTATTTTCTTATTGAAATCATCTTCTTTGGGTTTATTAAAGATTTTTACTTTCTTTGCTCCTTAATTTGTAAATTTTTTTGCATATATAGGGACCATAAAGATGATAGGAATAAGGCCGTTGCTGTAATATCGCTAATCATTGCTCCAATCTCAATATATATTATATTTCAAGACAATAATCCATACAACTGCCTTGTAAGAATATGAAAAACTATACTTGTAACTATAAATAACCAAGAGAAACTTAATAAAATTATTCTAGTTTTTTTATTCTTCATCTGCTCTCCTCCTCCCGCCTATGTAAACAATTAAAAAGATTATAAAAAATAGCCCAACTAATGCGAAACAAAAAAGATTTGTATTAATTATCAACTGTGAATAGAATTAAGAATTATATGAATAATATACCATTTGTTTCTATTGTAAACTGAAAAGTCCATTTCAATTTATTAAAATAAATTTGTAAATTCTTCTTTTCGCTATGATATACTTTATTTAAGACAATATCAATTGTTTTAATTCTATCATATAATTTATAGAAAAAAGGTCTATTACATTGGTCTTTCAGACTATAACTCACTTCATGAATTAAAATAAGCATAATTCTATTTTGTTTACAAAATGAAATAAGGGGCATTAATTGGGCTTCATAAAAAGTATCTAGTATAGAAGAAATATCCTTTATAGTATGAAATTGAGAAATTTTATATCGTAAATGATGCGAGATATTGTCAATGATTATATATTTTAAATTAGGAGGGATATTAGAATTTGGAGCAAAAATATTTTGAAAGATCGAAGCTTGTTGCTCATAGGATTGGATTGGAATTTTCTGAGGAATTACATAAAAACTGTTCTTGACATATTCTAATTTGTTACCCCTCTCTTGAAATAATTGATTTAAGCGTTTCAGAGAGAATAACTCACTTGCTTGAACCCAAATGCATGAATCTTGAAATGGATGCTCGTATGTGAGAAGTGTCCCTACTATTTGGAGAGCAAGTGTAGTTTTTCCGGTTCCGGATTCACCTGAGATAGATAATATATGATGATGAGTAAATAATTTTTTCAATCCTCTAAAAAAATCTACGTTATATAGCATTTAAACCCATTCTAGGTATTTATTACTCTTCCAATAAATTAAGTACTTCTTGCTTAACTTTATCTATTTCCTGCTTACGATTTTCATTTTCTTCTTCTATTTGATTATCAGTAGTTTGAGGGGGACTATTCAATAATTGCTGAATCATTATTAATGTAATCAAATCGTCCATTCTATTTTCTTGGTGAATACTTTTACCACTAAGAAAACCAAATATACCACCCTTTGAACTTGATTTTCGAGATTTGAAGAATAAATATACACCAACGAATAGGACTATAATAGTTATAGCATAAACAGGATTCTGCTGATAAAATACAAAAAATCCAATAATTAACGCAATATAACAATACCCTTTCATAATTTATCCATCTCTGTTCTATTCTTTTTTCCTCCATGGTTTTGATGGTCTATACCGCTTTCGGGTAAACCTTCTGGATTTAACTCTCTGAGGATTTTTGAAATTATATTTATCGATTCGAATAACCAATCTTCGTATCCATATGAGGGTAAATTTTAAGATAAGATATAAACCCGCTATACCTAAGTAGTAGAACACATCCAAGAAGAATATAATTTGGAAATATACTAAAACTATCCATAGGATCAAAATTGATAGTGAAATTAAGAGAATTTGGTACCAGGAATTTTTTGGATCCTGCATAAATGAATTACCGATCATTTTTAAATCTCCTTCTGAAGGGCCAGCAGTTAACAGTAGCGAAATGACTAAAAATACCGTTAATGTCTTGATTATCGGATCATAAAACGGTGTAAAAAGCACCCCAAACCACAAATAAAATATTAACCATGTGCTTAAATATAAAGGTGCAAGTGATATAATTATTGATTGTAAGAAACTGGGCCAATCTTTTGGTTCTACGGATCCATTAGGATTTTTCTTACCTCTCCAGTCTCGCCAATTAATACTGATACTTCTTGGAAGCTTTCCTACCACAATAGACATTCCATAATGAGCTAACTCATGAAATATAACACCAATAAAAAACAATCTTTTCGCAATGGGTCTGATTATCCCTGCTCTATCACTATCTATAAATTTCTTCAATCCAATAGAGATTATACATATGAGAAGAAAGATAAATGGTTCTTGAATCATGAATTAGTATACCATTATTCAAATATAAAGGAAAAAATGTTTGATTTAAATACTTTAAACTAGACTTATAAATGGAAAATATCAAATAAAATCTTAAAAACAACGGATTCAAAAGGAAAGGCCGTTAAGATTGAGTTTTAAATTATGTGATAATGGAAGTGGTACTCGGTAACAATCTCAATCTTTCAAACTTATATAAGAATCATTATAAATCTATTTTTCATTACGTTTATTTGCAAGTTTTGGGCTATTTCCATTTAACATAAGGAAATTGCGTGTGCTGACAAAAGTGTCAATGCGAAATAAAATTAAAAAAATGATGACATTTTTGTATATTCACAAAAACCACCCTTCAAATTTGAGGAGAAGAAGGCTTCTTTTCATCGATCATTTTTTGAGGAAAAGGTTTAAAAAGCAAACTCCTTCCTTATATTCTTTAGGTAAATTAAAAAAAATAGTGATCAAAGCAATGGCAACCTATAAAGCATCATCAAATAGTTCGTTATCCCCTAATTATTCATATTTAGAATGTGATATGTGCGGTTCAGCAGATATTGTTGACACTTCAGGGGGATATGTATGTCGAGAATGTGGAATAGTTCTCGAAATTCAAAAATTACAGTATTATAGACCTTATAATGAAGAAGTAATTCAGTATGCGAAAGGGGTAGGAAAAACTAAGATCGGAACTAATCGCGAAAGGAGAGTATCACCAATTTCTGAGAAGTTAAATAGATTAAATAGATATAATTCAATAATTCCTAATCAACAGGCGGTAATTGAGAGAGCTGAGGTAGAGATTTCAAGAATTTTCAGTGAGTTAAACTTAAGCGAATATAGCTCACTTAAAGAAATGGTTCTTGATAAATTTAAAGAAGTTCGACCAAAATTAAGAAAAGGTGTGAAATATAGAAATACTGATAAATTAGTTTCCATTATATCTTATTTTTGTTTAAAACTTCGAAATGTATCGGTGAATGCTATTGAACTAATCAATGCATCAAAAATTACCAAAAAGGAATTTAATGATTTTTGTTATCAAATAAGGAGGTATTTACCAGAATATTTAGATAGGAATAGACAAAAATACATTTTGAATAGAATTTTTGAAATTACTGAGCATTTTGAACTTGGAATGGATTTTTTTCATCTTGCTCGAAGAATTCTAAAAAAATTATGGCGTGGGATTAAAGGTACCACAGATAGTGCACTTGCTGGATTAGTATGTTCAATTACTCTATTATGCTCCCCAAATGAAGATGTTACTGTAAGTGCCATTTGTAATCGATTAGGGATTCGAATGTCAACAGTTCAAGCACAAGTTAAGAAGAAAATTATAAATAGATTTCGAGTGGAAGGATTTATAAGTCTTATTAAATCTTGTGATCTTTTAGTACAAATTATGGCGAAATTAGGTCTAATAGAAGAAGAAACTCTCGGAGCTGAAGAAGAGAATGAAGAAGCTTCTGAGATAGTTGAAGTAATTCTTAGTGGTGTTAGGAGGGTATTTAATGCCATTGATAATGAGAAATATTATTATTTTATAATTAATGGTGAAGACAACGCACCTGTATTCATCAATTATACTATTCATAACTTTGATAAATATTCTGAAAAACCAGAAAAGGCACAGAGTTCGACATGCATTGATCTTATGTTATATAGGTATCCACTCCCTACAGGTCCCCCATAATAGAAGTTTGGTATAACTCTTTAATGCTTTGATGTTTAATTTACTTTTTTTCTCTATTTCTATTACCTAATAATTCTAAAATTATATATATCTTTCAACTATAACTTTCCATTCAATTTTATAGCATAAGCTTTAAGAAAAGCTAAGGCTTTGGGTGAGTCTGCTCGAGGCATAGCATACGAAACGAGTACGCCACCTTGAAAAGGAGCCAGTAATATATGTCCCATCCCTTTATCATTAGTTCCAATTATTCCCTCTGTGGTTGTTTCAATGACTGAAAATAATAGGTCATTTAAAATAAATGAGCTCACTCCTCTAAGTGCATCCAATACAATTTGAGTTTGATTAGTTAGGTTCCAATTACTTGTTTGGAAGATTAAATCTCCCGAATCAGAGATAACTGCTGCTGATGCTATATTCATGTTATTTTCTAGCGCTTTGATTCCCAAATCATCGATAATCTCTTTTATTTCATCCATTTTAAACAATACATCATAATATTTTCTAAATATTATTTTTACAATTTACTGTTAAATTTAATATTTGGTTTTTTTTCTGTTTAAAATTTTTTGTTTATAAAGAATTATTTAATCTTCTTATCAGTATTAATTAATACCACGTGTGATTCATATATGAAAAGAAAAGTTCTTTTTTTTGTAACCATTTTTTCATTTCTTTTTCTTTTGAGTATAATGATTAGTCCTTTTATAAAGAATTTTCATGGATATAGCAAATATGAAAAAATATTGTATAAGGAGAATCCTTCTTATACTCCGATTTCCTCTACTAGAGATAATAATGAATTATTAGACTCAATTTTCAATTTTAAAGTTTTAGATTATTATCAGAAAGGATATTTCCCTCAAATCTACGAGCCATCATTACAAGCATCGTATTATGCATTATATACTCTTCAGAGCGTAGGAAAATTACATGAGATTAATTGTACAGATATCATCAACTACATTATGAAACATTACGATGTAAGTTCAAACTCTTTTAAAGATACATTAGCGTATCGGTATTTAGATACTGATTTTACTAAGTCATATTTTCCATTGAACTCAATATTAGAAGTAACCTGTTATGCAATTCTTTCTTTAGAATTGCTGGGTGCATTAGATTTAATCGATATCTCTGAAATGATCAATTTTATCTGGAGCTGCTACAATCCTTCGAGTGGCGGATTTATAGGGCAACCATATAATGTCGGACTAGAAGCTGGCTTTAAAGTGGCTACTGCTGACAACACATACTTTGCTGTCATAACATTAGACTTACTCATGGAGGACTGGTTGGGCTATTCGTCGCAAAAGACTAACATTATTTCATTCATTAATAGGCTTCAAGTACCAGATGGATCCGGATGGGCTTCGGGAGGTTTTAAAAATGATGAGGCAGTTGATTTCAATTTCCTGTTATTTTATACTGAACCAAACTTAATTTCTTCTTACTATTGTATCAAAACATTAGAAATATTTGGGATGATATATACCATAAATGAAGTAAGTTTTCATCAATTTCTTAATTTCTTGCATGATTCAGATTATCATTACTTCCGTATATCTGAAATAGATTATGGAGTGAATTACACCAATATTGTAGCAACATCATTAGGATTAGAACTAGCAAATATCACTAATTTTAGTGGAATCAATAGAACTGAAACCATATCTTTCATTCTTGATAATCGCAATACTTTAGGAAATTGGGACCAATCCACTACCATTACAATCCATGAGCTTATTGATACTTATCAGATTATTCGTTCACTCAATAATACAAAAGATATTTCTCACTTATCTTTTGAAGATCGAAATCAAATAGGCAATGCTACTCTCTATTATCGATCTTATCAAGGATTTTCACTTTTATCTGATGATTATACCTCAATGAACCTTATCTATACTATTATCGGCTCATTTAATCTCTACAATAGAATCTCAGAGTTAAATATTCAACAACTTTACACGATGATTAAAAATTCATATAAAAATTACCCTGCTGAGGGGCTTTCACGTACATTTAATGGATATATAATAAATGATATGATAATATATTGGTTTCGTTCATGTCCAATTGAATATTATACGTCAGGCCACAAGAATTATATACATCGTATCAATCAAATAAACTCTCACCAATCTACATATTATGGGTTGGAGGCATTAAGCAATATTTTCAAACTGGATGATTTTGCTTTTACATTTGATCTTATGGATTTACTGAATGACATTGTAGATACTCAATTTCTCAATGATTCATACTATGACACATTTGGCGCATTTTCTTCTTTTGTAAAGTATAACGAGAAAGAATCTGAGTATATTAATAACAGAATCTATTGTGACTACACCTATTATGCCATTAAATGTTTAGAACTTATAACTAACTATTTAAACGTGAATTTAGATGATACTGGTATCGATACAACTGCTATTTATACATATATCGATCGAAATATAATCGAATCCCCCTCAACGCTTTATTTCAATCCGAAATATACTGATGATATCGAGACAATTTTAAAAACAACCTATTACATGGTCTATGTACTTTATACCTTAAATCTATATAATAAAAATAGCCAAAAAATCAAAAATTATGTTGAAACTAACCTTAACTATTCCAATATTATGAACATCTATTATAGTTATAAACTCTCAGAACTATTAAACCTCAATATTGACTTCGATTTTCACAAGATTCATAGCTTAGTACAAGATATCTATTCTGAAGAATTTAAGGAGTTTTATTATATTCCAGATAAAACACAGATGCACCAAGAAATATTTTTATGGATCTGTAAAATGGCACGAAAAAGTCAAATTGGTATCGAAGCCCGTTATTCCGAGTCCTGCCCTTTAGGAACAGTAAATCCTATGAGCGTTTCGCTTTACAATCTCATCTTAAGGGATTTCGGCACCTATATCACCTTTAAATTCGAAAGTGAGCAGATTGGCAGCTATGTGTTTTCAAAACTCTCTAATGATTCATTTGTCTATGACATCCCAATTCCGGTTAGTTCAATAGCGTATCCCAAAGTGGAAGGGTACTTCAGAGCATATGAAGGAACCCAAATAAAAGCAGAATACTTTGTATCGTTCTCAACAAATTATATATTGGATCATAATGTAAAGTGCCACTATGATTTATCCAGCTTTACATTGGAGATTAATGCGTCCATTATGGCAGGTGATGCGGGGTATCCAACAACTTCTGGAAGTGTATATGCGAGGATTTATAGAAATGGAGATTATATTCAGGAAGCACAAGCAATTCGAGAAGATTTGGGGGGGTATAGCACTTTTCATATTATTTACCATCCTCAAATTACTGGTGAGTATCGCTTCGATGTTTATCTAAATGACGGAATCTCTGGAAGTATCATTCTTATCAAGACCATCTCCTGCAATATCAATGAGATTCTGAAGGGATTTGAAGAGGAGGTAGCAAGTGCCATTCCATTATCCATCATTTTCATTGTAGTACCTGGAATTGTCATCGCTTTTTCTACAAAAAAACTTAATAATTCAAAAAAGGAATCAAAGAAGTTCTAATTCTTTTTTTTTCAAAAATTTCATAATCTTCTTTTTATTTTCTAATTAGATTTCTTTACTTTCAAAGGCTCCTATGAATTTTTCCTTTTTATTTACTGGTCATATAATTATACTTTGATGACATCACCTTCAGATGCAGACAGTTCAAATCATTATAATAAAGAGCAATTTCGAAAGATAATTAGGGTCTTAAATCAAATTGTAGATTATTTAGCAAAGTTCGAGGATCATTATGATAAAAAGTTTAATTTTAGCAAGCTAACTAAATTGTTAAATATCCCAAGTTCTGAAGTTGATGGCGTCATTTATTTACTACTAAATTTTCAAGAAAAGTTTGAAACTGTGTTTAAAAAATACCAGCTTCAGAAATATCGCACAGATAATCAGCTATATCTTATTACAGAAAAAAGATACGAGTATAAGACCAGCCCTATTCCCGACACAATCGAGATCTCAAATTCTCATATCGCTCTGCTCAATGATATTGTCTATGTGTTTAAGCATATAAAACGAGGGAAGGGGTTTGATATTGTGCGAAACGGCTCAGAATTGCTGGGAAAAGTTAAACAGTTAAAAGAGGCTCATCCCTATTTATTTGAATCGAATGGGAGTGGAGTGATGTACCCCTCTAAATTAGGGTTGAAGTTAGGAGAGACCATTATTTCCTATAATAAATGCAATAAATCCCTTGAAAAAGTCACAATTCAAAATCATAAAATTAAAGTGATTAGGAATGGCTGAAACCAAAGGTAATACGAATAGTATTCCTTCCGAATTAGAATCAAAAGGGCTTCAGGCTCGCAAGTATCAAGTGGACATCGCAAACGAGTGTGCCAATAAGAATTCATTAGTAGTACTTCCTACAGGGCTTGGGAAGACAATAATTGCGGTATTAGTAGCAAGTAAAGTGTTACAACAATTTCCAGCTAATAGTAAAATTGTTGTCCTAGCCCCCACTCGACCATTAATTAACCAGCATTACCATACTTTTCTTAAATTTTTAGCAATACCTGAAGAAAAATATGCGATCTTAACAGGAAAAACATTGCCTGAACATCGAGTCGATATTTTTATAGAGCACCAAATCCTATTTTACACCCCTCAAACCCTTCGAAATGACTTGGTAAATCGCAAATACACTCTAAAGGATACGATACTGATCATTTTTGATGAAGCGCACCATGCAACAGGAGATTATGCCTATACCATGATTGCAGATGAGTTTGTGGATCATAACCCTGATGGAATAATATTAGGACTGACTGCGTCCCCTGGGGCATCCAAGAAAAAGATTTCTGATTTATGTAAAAATCTCCATGTTCCCATAGAAAATATTCATATTAGAACCCGTATAGATACCGATGTAAAAACCTATCTTAAACCGATGGATATCTATAAAATTGGAGTAGATCTCACTGCCTTAATGGAGGATGTGTATGAGGTGATAACTATGGTGTTAGAAGAACGGCTTCATTACCTCTCGCAGTTAAACTTTTTGGAAGCAAAAGGCGATAAATTGCACACTAATGTTATTCGAAAAGACTTACTTCGATTAAATGCAGACTTAGTACGACTTTTGAAGAACGATGGTGATAAGACAGGAGTATATAGTGCGTTATCCATTAATGCTCAAGGATTAATCTTGTTTCATATGCTTGAGTTAGTTGAACAGCAAGGATTAGATGTGCTACACGATTATTTTAACAAACTCCAAAAAGATGCAAGAAAAAGAACCAGTTCGAAGGCCACTAAAATTCTTGCTTCTGATGGACGGTTAAATAGAATCCGTCTGGAATTGAAAAAAAATGTTGAATATTCTCCTGAAAATCTTTTGCATCCTAAATATCATGTACTTGTTAAGATTATTGTAGATGAGTTAAATAAATCCCCTGAATCCCGAATATTAGTATTTGTCAAACTTCGGAACTCAGTGAAAAATATTGTAAGAAAGTTAAAATCTGTGCTTTTAATTAAGCCGGTTAGATTTGTAGGACAAGCAACCAAATCAGACGATGATAAAGGACTTTCGCAAAAAGAACAGATTGAAATTTTAGATTTGTTTAAAGAAGGGAAATATAATGTGCTTGTGTCCACGAATGTTGGTGAAGAAGGACTTGATATTAGTGAGTGTGATTTAGTGATATTTTATGACGTTGTAGCTTCCGAAGTTCGGCTAATCCAAAGAAAAGGAAGAACAGCACGACATCGAAAAGGAAAAGTAGTGATATTGTACAGCAAAAATACTCGAGATGAGATATATTTAAGGATCGCTTTAAGAAAGTTAAAGAAGATGAATGTCAACCTTAAAAATCCACAGCAATTAAAGGAATCTTTTAGAAATGAAGAATTACAGATTAATTCTTACCAAAGACCCATCCTTATAAATCAAGAGCCTAAACTCGATACTAAAATTATTCCTCGGAAAAATATCGAAAAAAGACGAGTTCAGTCTAAGTTACAAGCCTTTATAGACCAACAGCCCCAAATTGAATCTCCTTTAACTAATAGCCCCATCAAGTTAAGTAAATTTTTACCAATGAAGTTTGGTATACGTAATAGGCTCCAAACTGATTTGATTTCTTATGATGTTGAAGACACAGACCTTCATATTGTTATATATAACAAAGTTTTAATCCAGATCTACAATCCGAAAGATTACCGTTCTGAAATCTTATTAAATGAAGTGAATGATTTTAGACAAATTTCTTCTCTTCTTATCATCATCTTTGACTTTACTGACTTTACTGAAGCCATTGAGGGTGAAAAACGAGTGATTAAAAGAAGAATACAGGAGTTTGCTAAACAAAATAACGTTCAAGCAATAACAATTGATAATGAAGAGGAATTGTATTTCATTGTAAAAAATGTTTTAGAAGCAAAAAGAGGATATTGAAATGGAAGATATTGCGTGGAAAAAAGATGAAATACCATATATAGTGTTTGCATGTAGAAAATGTCAGCAATATATCTATGCAAAATCGACTCAAAAATCCAAAAAATGCGTTAGATGTGGTTATACTCATCAATTGAGTAAATTAATCATTGGTGGTGAAATTATAAATGGTATCTCTAATGCCGTAGAATTAGTAAAAAAGAAACAAAATGAACTCGCTGTTAAAGAATTAGGTTCAGAACCAGATTTTAGAACTTTGGGTGATTTTAGAATTTCCCGAAAAATAGTAAGTCAGAAAAGAGTAATAAATTTTAATTCTAATAATAATTATTATGAGAAATTCAAACAAATACTGTATAATTTATCTGAAACTCACAAGTCATTTCCCTACTATATGATTGAAATTTTGGGGGAAAATATTGGTATTTCACAGTTAGAAGTAAAATTAATAATAAGGAAACTACGAAAACAAGGATTTTTAGTACGAAATAATGGTGATTATCATATAGCATAAAAGAATAGTTATATAAAATGATTTAATTTATTTTTTGAAATTTAACAGGAACAGTTTAATCCCATCAGCAAATTCTTTCTTCAGTAGAGTTTGATAAACTGGATGCCTTTCATGAAATGGAATTTTTTCATGCCCATAATAGATAAACTTCTCAGTTTTAGAAAATTTAGAATAAGGAATAATAACAGTTTTTAACTTAAGAGGTTCCAGTAAAACTTGAATTGGTATTTTTTGATATTTTTTATCTGTTGAATTAGAACTCATAATCTTTTCACCTTTTAATATAGGATAGATTCAAAATTATTTAAAGAAAAATATTTAGTCGTATGAGAATTTATGATTTTTCTTAAATTTATCTTAGCTATTCAGTAAACTCATCCAAAAAAATAGATTTATACACAGTATGTCTTTTATTGAAAGCAATATCTTCATTTCCTTCATAAATATATCCTGGAGTTTTGGATAAGCCGAACTTAGAAAAAGGAATGACAATCCTATTAAAATTTATGGAGTCCTCTTTATAGTCATCAAAACTTAAAACGATAAATTCTGTTTTTTCTTCTGATTGAGAACTCATGATTAAAACCTTATTCCTAATAATTTATTTTTACTAAATTTATAACCAAATTAACTATATAAAAAATCCATTGGAATGAAATTGAAGTTTTAATTTTTATTATTTTAAGCTCCTTTTAGGAAAAAATACTTAAAAATGATGACAGAAATATAAATATTAGAAGTGGATTTCTATGAGCGAAATCGAAATAAATGGTACACCTCGGTTAATAGAAACTAAATGGTTTGGCATTAGATTAAACCAAACAGCTAAAATTATTCTATTTTTTTTAGCACTAATTAGAAGTATCGGTGGGACTAACATATTGCTTTCAATAAATAGTCTTATTCTTTTAATTCAGTATTATGGATTTGCTTATGAAATGGTTGTAGCGCAAATATTTTATAATATTATTAGAATAATTATTTTAGTTATATCCATTTATACTCTTTATATTTGTGTTAAATCCAGAAATGAAAGAAGTGAAACGAAAAACAATATGAATCCAAATTCTCCTGTTATAAATTTATTTGGTTTCAAATTATCTCAAACATCTGCAATAATTATATTCTTCTTAGCGTTATTAGGAATACCATCTATAATATCTTCGATTTACTCTTATATATACAATTTGCGATATATAATTCAATCCTTATTATATTCTGGAGTTGATTGGTATAATATGGTGAACTTAATAGCTTACAATTATTTATTATCTACACTAATTTTCGAACTAGTTATCTATATATATTCAATAGTAAGATTTTCTCAGTTAAGGAAAAGTTTTGAAAGATGAAAATTATGATAAAAACGATGAGTGCTTAAAAAAAAATTGAAACCTTTATGGCTAAAAACAAGATCAAGATTGGAGTTTTAAGACCAAATTCTATTTTTTATTTTTTAGCTTTTTTAGATAAAGTTTCATAAAATATCTTTCACTTTCACAAAATTCTAGTTTTTGTTGTTTGGAAAGGTTAAGGCAATTTAATAAAATAGCGTGGATTTTCTTAAGAGTAGTAAGATTTTCATCACATAAGTTTTCGATGTTTTCATCTACTGATTCTGCTAATATCTTTTCTGGATTTTTCGAATTTCTTACAGAAATTTCTGAACTATGTATTTTTATATTATTTTTATTATCAATTTTCGAATCCATGGGTATAGGTTTTGTTTTTTATTTAGATTTCTTATCATTGATAATTTTTTTACATAAATTTAATCCTAATCCAGTTTTTTGATTTAAGATATAGGGGTTTTCTTTTATTACTTGTGAAGCTGTATGATATCCAGCTTTATACAAAATTCTTGCCCTTACACGAGCTACATCGTCTAATCTTAAAACTAAATCAAATAGCTCCTCTCTAATTCCATAATGTAGTCGAATTTTGAGGGTTTCGCACATTTCAGCTACTCTTATTAGTTTATTCTGCAAGTCTAATCCATGCGTGCTTAAGCTACTTGCAATAATTCCTATAAATGTAATGATTCTTTCCAAATTATCTCTTACAGAAAACAGATCACCTGCCATTATTTTATACTTTTCTAATATTTGCTCAATTTTTTCCTCATCCGCCCATTCAAGAATAGGTAGTAACATTTTATTATCCTTTACGCGATATTCAGCTCTCAAAATGTCATATGCTTCTTTTATAAGATCTTGAAAGGTTTCAATCTCAACATTTTCAAGCTTATATCGAATCATTACTCCAGATACTGGATATAAATACAATCGAATAATCAATTTTCCAAATTGAGAACATTCAATTATACCATCTTCATTCTGTTTTATCAATCCTTTTTCAAATAGGTAGTTTAAAATATATTGATCTTTTGCTGATTTAGGAATAATAGAATCAACATATTTTTGAAATTTCATATCTGGAATCTGAATAAGATAGACTAAAAACGCACTTACATGATTACAAAATTCAAAAGAGAATTCATTATTAGCGAAATTATCAGAAATACCATTCTTGAAGCCACATGTACATTGAATTCCCATCTCAATATCGAATTGACAATAATATACACCATAGTCAGTCTTCACATAGCCAGAAATATTATCTTCGGTAAATTTGGAAAGTTTTATTTGGATGTTATTTTTCTTTATAGAATCAACTTGCTCATGGTTTGAATGGAGCTTTAATATGTTCACAGGTGTTATTTCCTTGATCATTAAGAGCTGTTCAATAGGGATTTGCTGCATTTTCATCTTATTTTTAATTCCATACCAAAAGAAAGTCTTTTCGAAAAATTCTTTTAATTTGTCTAAAGTAATTTGATTTTCTTCGAAAATTCGAAGTAGGACTTGTTCTTTAAGAGTATTTATCTTATTTAAACCTGAAGTTAAATCATTATATTTTGGAATTAATGTCTTTGCAAGATTGTAATTCTGAAAAAAATGATCCTCGACCCACATTTTTTCCTCAATATCTTTTACAAGAATAATACCATATCCTATATTATCAAGTCCAGGACGCCCCGCTCTTCCGAGGATCTGAAATACTTCATTTCCCGAAAATGGTTTAAAATAAGAAAAACCATCTCCATTCTCATGGTAACCAGAGAAATTCTTAATATTATGCCCAGAGGTTACGTATTTCTTGAAATCTTTAAGAATTACTACTCTAGCAGGAGTATTTATACCAGCTGAAAGCGTTGTTGTGCAGCAAATTACTTTAATAATTCTCTTTCTAAAATTGTCTTCGATTATTTTTCGTTCTTTTGGTAATAAACCTGCATGATGGAAGGCGACACCATGCTTTACTACCTTTTGCAGATCATGATGCCCACCTTTAATAGAACTCAGTCGTTTTTCTAATGATTTGCATATATTTCGTTCATTTTCTTCAAGAAACTTATCGACTATAAGTTTAATATTATCTGCTGATCGTTGTGCTGATTTCCTTTTATTTACAAAGATTAATACTTGACCATCTTTTTTTAGAGTTGCCTTTACTAATCTTTTTACAGTGGAATCTTTGTTTTGAGTAATTTCAATTTTATAGTGTAGAGGAACAGGGCGATCATCGGATTGAATGAGAGCAGTATGATTACCCAGTGAGGAAAGCCATGCATTGAAGAATTCTGAGTTTGCAATAGTCGCTGAGAGCCCAATAATTTGTGGATTATGGAGGAATTCATTAAGGCGAACAATTAATGATTCTAATCGTGAACCTCTATCAGATTCTCCAATAATATGAATCTCATCGATGATTATGGTAGAAATATCAAAAATCCACTCTTTATCATGGAAATTTCTTAAGATACTATCACATTTTTCGTAGGTAGTCACAATGAGATCTGCTTTTTCTAACTTGGAATCATCCACATCATAATCACCTATAGAAAGTTCAACTTTCACACCAAATCTACTGTAACTTTTTTTAAAGTGAGTGTATTTTTCAGTAGCAAGGGCTTTATAAGGTACTAGATAGATAGATTTTCCAAATTTTTGGAATATATTGTTAATCGCACACACTTCACCGATCAATGTTTTCCCACTCCCTGAAGGGGCACATATTAGAAATGATTTACGGAAAAATAATCCTTTTTCAATTGCTTCTTTTTGAATTTGTCTTAATGTAAAGATCTTCCCTTCAAATAATACACGTAAAATGCGTTTATCAAGAATAAATTTAAAAATCTGTTTATCCGTCCAATTTTTAAGGTCTTTTAAATTGTTCCCTTTTGCTTTATCTAAAAAATCAGTTAAGCTCATCATATCTCACTTGAATATCTTTAATATGGATTAGTCCACTTTTTCATAAGTTGACCAAATGTTTGTGAATCTCTTGAAATTTCGATGCTTTTAATAAGTCCCATATTCCTCATTTTTAATTCTGAATTAATATAGCAAATTAGAGCATGAAGAGGATCTCCGTGTATATGAATGTGTGGAAAGTAAAGGTCGGGATGACTTTCTTTTGTTATATTAATTTCTACACCGATCGAAATTTTTTCATTACACATAGGACATTTAATATTCTGAACTTTTTGTTTGACTTCTTTAATATTCTTAATTTTACCAAAAACTATTACGATGTTTCATCACATATTCTTCTTAGTGTAGAATATATGAAATAGCCTAATTTAAAGAAAAAATTATTTAAAAAAAGAAAAAAAAAGATTTAACTGGAATTGTAAATAAAACAAGTAATTAATTAGTCACCTCTAATTTTTTTACTTAAATGATAAGGTATTTTTTATGATAACTATTGATGAAAATCAAATTAAAAAGATAAAAGAATTTATTTTTAAAAACTCAAGGCTTCTTGAAAGAAGATTATTTTCATTTTTTTTTGAAAAGGGAAAAAAAAGCGATGTTGTTAAAGCTTTGGTGGCATATCAGAATTTAGATGGGGGTTTTGGTAATGGAATTGAACCAGATCTATTGTGTCCAGACAGTAGCGCTATTGGTGCTGAAACTGCAATGTATTATTTTGATCTCTTGAACTATGTAGATAATGAATTCACAGATCAATTATTCAACTGGATTATTAAAGAACAGAATGAAGAAGGATATATTAACCATCCTCCTAAAAATATGTATTATTATCCATTTCAAGAATGGTGGAGTGGACCTGATGATCTAAGAATATTAGCTCTATCAGGCTTTCTTAAAAAGTGGGGATTAGGAGACGCAGCCTTTTTTAAAAAAGTAAAAAAATTTTATACAACCTGTTCCCTTCCTACGGAATTTAAAATTTACGATTATCCTTATTTTATATATTTGAAATACTTGGGGGAAAACAAGGAGGAAAAAGAGATATTGCAGCATATTATCGACCAATTCCCGATTATCTTTGAAAAAAACAAAGAACATTATCCATTATTTGGTCGACATTGGTACCATGCTCTCGACAATGTGGACAGAAAAGTTTTAGAAAATGAAGCAGAGAATTTTTTTAATGGCCTTGAAGACGATGGCGGACTTAAAATATTATATCAGAATTTACCTTGGTGGAGACCAATATGGACTTTAGATGGTTTAATATTATTAAGGAAATCAGGTATGATTGAATTCTAACTTATTATTAACTTATTTTATTTTAGTGTATTTATCTTTTTTTCTATTGAATTCGAATGATGAAAAAATGAAAATTTAAATATTTTTTAAAAATTACCGCTTTTTTGGTAATTAATTTAATTTTCGTAGCTTATTGAAGAGAAATAATAGGACATTAGATTTATTAGCATTTTTTTTCTTTATAAGTGCTTATTTTATCTTTTTGTGATACGCATGACGGATATGGAAAATAGTTTTCTCCAAAAAAAATTAGATTTAAAATTATATTATAATATGGCTCAAGAGGCATACCAAGAAAATGATTTAGAACAGGCTCTTAAAATCACTAAAAACGGACTTAAACAAGCTAAATTACAAAATAGTGGAGATTGGATTGACAAATTTGATTCATTGAATTTCAATATATCTCAAGATCACTCAGAATCAGTAATTTCAGCTCAAGAAGCTTCATTAATTTCAAGTTTAAAAAAAGAAGTGATAACGATTGTTAAAGGTATTGGTCCAAAGATTGCTGAAAAGCTTAATGAAATTGGAGTATACAATGTAGCAGAATTGGCACAATCCCCACCAGATAAAATAGCAAAGATACATGGGATAGGACTCGCAACTGCTTTGAAATATATTTCAAATGCTAAAGAGCATATGCGAATGAAAAAATTAAATGATTTTTCAGGACCAAAAAATCCTCATAAATCAGTAAAAATTCCTCGAAATTCAGATAATTCTCTTGAAATAGAATCAGTAAAAGAAACCATTATCCCAGAGATTATTCATGGCAATATAGAAGAAAATGACGACTCTGAGAGTGTTTCCAAACATAATTTATATGAGGATAATAACCAGCAAGGTGAAATTGAAACTCGATTTGAAGAGGATTTAGATTTTGAAGAAGATATGAAATTAGGAAACACCATGGAAGTAAATTATGAGAAAGAGAGCAATCCTCGAGAACTAATAAAAACCATTGAACCTACTATTACTCCAAATTCACCTCCAACAATCGAAATAGCTCCTGAAGCATTCCGACAATCTACTCTAGCAGTAAAAGAAAGTCGTAGCAGGTCTCAAGAAGCTTTAACTTTTACCGAGATCAAAGAATTACTACAGAAAATTGCTAAAAGTTTAAAATTATCTGATTTCAATATTATCGAAAGATTGCCCGAATTACGATCTATATATACTGGAATTGACCTTTTAGGCATTAAGCATGTGCGAGTAAAAGAGTTTGTAGATTTGATCTACATTATTCCCATTAAAATATTTTCGTTAAACGGCTCCCTTATCGTCTCAAGTGAACAAATTCAGTATAATTCGGTAGATCAATCAGAAGAAGCTGATTTTAGAACAGGTAATATAGCCCAGTTATACTTAAAAGCGCTTTCACAGGTTACCACAACACTCTATTCGAATCTCAATAGTGAAGGACCTATATTACAATACATTTCTAGATATCTCAGTTCAAATATTAGTTTGGAAAAATCAATTACACGCAAGAATCTTTTTTTTCGTTCTGGTCCCCTTCAATATAAAATTTTCGTAGAACCAGTGTTGATATCTCAAAATAGGGTTGGATTTACTGAAAAGGTTATTCCGTTTGCGTATCAAAAAAATTCAAACATACATATTGTAGAATACTCAAAGTTAGGTGAACTTATACAATTTCTCGACCAAAAATATTTTCTCATAGAAACATTTAACGAAGAAAAGAACGCAGTTATCCTTGATTGCGATGCTACTAATAAATTTATGAGTGATTTGAGAAAATACTCAATGCCGTATATGGTATATGGGATTATACTTTTATTTATATTACTTTCTCAAACATATTCCGCTTTGCCAATATTAATCAATTTAGGCTACGGGATTGTTTCAATCTATATAGTTATGGTATCCTATCTATATTTGAAACTCAATAGAGAGAAATCAGCATTAAGTCAAAAATTTTCAACTCCTTATTATCAGAAGAATTTTAATTTCGAGGATGGTACTCTTTACCTTATCAACGAGGAATTGAGCGAACAATACATGGAGCAGTTTGTCTTTGAATGTGTTGGAAACGCCCCTGAGTTACAATTTCTTAACAAATTAGAAACCGTGAATGCCGAGAGATTTCTTTCCGAGCGATTACAACATAAAAGGATCGAAGAATCAAATTTCTTCGAACAGGAAACCCCAATGAATCCAATAAACCCAGATTCTATTGAACCTACACCTCGAAAAGAAGAACAAAACTCTAAAACTAAGGATAAATACATAGATAAATATAGTTCATTTTTGGAGGATTGAGGGATATGCAAAAGAAAACAACAACTTATTTTTTTAGACTTATATACATAACGGGACTTTTAATGCTTTTTTTATCATTATTCTTGGAGTGGTATTCATTTAAGGTTGTTGATTTTAAGAACACTTTATTGGTATCTTGGAGTTATTATTTCTTTACTTCTTGGGGGACACCATTTTCCGCCGATTCTCCAATTAACTCCCTCATGAAACCAGAAAATATCCCAATTCCCTTCTTGATAAATCTTATCTTAATTATTGCTCTTTTAGCAGCAGGGTATGTAGCATTATTCAAAAACATTGACCAGGCTAAAATGATTAAGAATTATAACAAGTATGCGTACGTTAATCTTTTTTTAATGTTACTTATCGGTTATTATATTATTGTATGTCCTATCATGTATTTATTTCCTAATGGACTGTATTTTCCTTTATTAAGCGTACGGGATTATGATTTAGAATATATATATTTATTTGCTATTGGTTCTGGTTATATACTACAAATTATTTCATTTGTCTTCATTTTTCCGTATTCTGTTTTTTACTATAAGACAACAAGTTCTTTTATCCAACAAGAAAGAACTCCAGATAAATTACTTGAAAAGACCATTCAAGACTCGCAAGAATCTATTGATCTTGATAAATATATTGCGGAAGAGCAGTTAATTCAAAGTAAAACCATGAAAGTGTCTAATGAAGAAGTCAATACTATTTTATCCGCATTTGTGGGGGGTAGAAGAAAATGAATTATCGTGTATTGGATGCTAAGCTTAAGAATTTAATTCATATCTGTAAAGAAACTGAGAATTATAAAAAACTAGCAGTTGTAAGCTTTATTTTAACCAGTAATAGAATAAATGAAATCGGAATTAATCTGGGCTTCCGACACCGAAATAAATCTTCAGGAGAGAAAATTTTTGAATATATGGGACTAATAAATGAGATCTTTGAGGAAAACCTAAAAATTCCTATTTTTCGAGGTTCTTCTATTGAAACTATGCGGGCATGTGAAACACTATTCTTAAAACATCGAGGGAATATTCCTCTAGAGTATATAAAGCAAATGTTTTCTTTTTACTATGAATTACGAAAACTTGAAGTACCTAACCTTCATAAAACGTTGGATGAGGAAATTCTTTTGGAATCGTCTAAATTAGGTACTTTTTCCTTCTTATCTTCCAATCATAGAAAGAAATATAAAGATTCAGATACCTTAAAACCACTTATCCTGCAAAAAATTGTGGAGAAAGAAAAAAATTTAAGAAAAAGCCTTCAAACTGAGTTAAGTGCCCCCAGAATCGAAACTGCTATCCATCTACATTCAATTAAAAAATCATTAGCCAATGATAAGAAAGGAAAAATAACTATCCATGGAGCATTGAAAGACAATTTAAATTATCAGAGATCGCTGGAATCCATCTATGGATATATGTTAATAGGGTTAATTGTATTGTTTATATCACTTGGAATTGTCATGCTGATCGAAATAAGTTTCCTAACACTCTATTCCAGTGATCTAAGCGTATATATACTTATTATGTTTGGTTTTGCGGCAATTCTTATCTATTTTTATATTAAAAAATATCGGAGGGTGAAGTAACCATAGTAAAAGCTTATGAGTATGATGATAATGTAGAAGAATATGAGCATTATGATAATTTGTTTGCCAATAAAGTCTCTAAGGAGAATACCAAACAAGATAAAAGAGATTATCTCAATATCTGGAATGTTAATCCTTCTTTTAAAGATATTATAAACAATCGAGTGATTCTTCAAACGATCTTCCTGTTAAGCGTTACTCTAGGGATAATTATTACATTTTATTTGCTGACACATCATCTAGTAATTTCTATGGGAGTAGGAATTTTATTTTGTATTGGGTTTATTTTCATATTTCATGATGAGATCTACTTCTTACAGTATTTCTTTCAATTTTTTTCTCGGACTAAGGCAAAGTTCACACCTTTCGAAGATATGGTCTTCTGGCATAAGGAAAATGATACAGCAACATTAATTATATCTAACCGAAAGGATTTGCTCCACATTGCTTTAAGAGTGTACCAAATTAAAGTAATTGCAGAAAATATCCATCCTGCTGTTTATCAATTTGTAAAAGCTTTAGCATCCAAAGATCTACGTATGTCCTATTCTTATCAGATTGTACAAAAACCAGTCATCCATCTATTCAATAAAGATAATTCCCGAGGAAATATGCTAGAATCACTCGAGTCCCGAGGAGCAACGATCTATTTTTCAGTATTTAGACAAGAAAAGGGGACTCTTACTGCTCATAAGATCGATCGGATACAATATTATATGAATCAATATTCTTTAACGTTGAAAAGTGCAATTGTTAGCAATTTTCATCATTTTAAAGCAGTTCTTCTTACTGGAAATGCGTTAATAAATGCTGTTCGAACCTTTTATATTAAAGAAGAAGTGCCTACTTTTAAACATCCAATAGACAAAAGAAAAGTACTTCATTCCACTAATTCGCATATATTTTGGAAATTTGGAATATGTATTGGATTACTAGTATATTTAAGTGTAGTTCTTATGTTCATGAATTTGTTTATTGTATATATTATTGTAGTTAATTTAGTTGTGGCAGCGGGACTTATTTTATTATGGTGGAGATCATTATTATTTCAATTCACCAAATCAAAATTAATAAATATGAATGACATTATTATCGCTCAACCGTTTGACAATATTCAATTTTATCGGATAAAAGAATGTCCTTATAGCATATTCTTTTATGTTGAAAATCGCTTGCTTATCGGAATGAAATTGGCTAATCTAAAGTATTCATATCATCGAAAATTCTGTAATCTTGAAAGATTTATTGAAAGTATAAATAATCAACAAATACATTTTAGTTACACACTAAAAAACCAACCATTGCATTTTTATGATTTCTATAAAACTTATAAAGGATTTAGACATTTGAGCGAATTTGAACAAAAAAAAATTGCATTTTTCAATAAAACTCAAATTAAAAAGCCTCTACAAGAAGAAAGATGGTTGGAAGTACGTGCTGGGATGTGGCTTACTATGCTTACGTTGTCAGTAAACACCTTTAAATTCGTAGATACGCTTAATGATACCGTATTTGAGGACATGGAAGATGATCTTTTACATCAGATGAGTACACTTCAAGGGGCATTTAGAGTTAATTCCCAAGCTCTTGAAATTGAATTGATGCGAACCAGCACATTAATCTCTGGATATCTCTTCTCCGTGTTAAAAAATAATCTATATCGTCTTAATGGAACACATCTAAACTATCTCATGATCCAAGGAGCAAACTTAAAGCCGTTTACCGAAATTGTAGATGTGTTAAAAAAAGCTGTAAATATAGAAATTGCTGCTGAATTTAACACTCCTCTGTATCTGGAAAATTCTATTTCAATTGGTCATACATTCAATACTGAAGTATTGGAAACTGAAGTGGGATTTGGGTTTACTCGTAAACAATTAGATAATTTACTTATCATGAATGGTACATTCGAAAATCGAGAATTACTTATCATGAAAATTGTAACAGAATTAGTGAAATCCAGAATGTCTTCTATTATATTTGATTTTGACGGGAAATGGTCTAAGTTAATCAACTATTTTGAAGGTACAGAATTCAAAAAAGATCTCCTGTATTTCAAATACGGATCCTCATTTGTTATAGATCCTATAAAATCAGATATTCCATATGACCATCATAACACCGAGTATTTAGAATATATTTATGATGCATTCGGATTAGCACTAAAAAGAGATGAGCGCATAGTAGAGATGTTTAGGCAAACCATCCAAAAGAATTCTAATATGGACTTGGGAGCAATTCAAATGGCACTCCAAAATCAAACTGAATGGGAAAAAAGTCCGGTAAACGATCTTCTTTTATCTGTTTTTTCAGATTTTACCCCGAATGAAATGACATATTTTCAAACAATACATAAAGATAGCATTGTGGCAAATGATTTTATAAGAAATAACCATACAATTATCGTTGATCTTTCTATATTTCGAGAATTGAAGAAAAAATTATTTGTATCGCTCGTAATCCTTTCAAAGATTATTCATTACATCCAGTATCACGAAACTTATTATAAAAAATTCTTAATCATGCCGTATATTGATAATCTTTTTGAATCTTATTATTTGGATATAAAAAGAAACTATGATAAGATAGACATTTTCTTAAAACCTTTAGTAGAAAAAAAGTTCGGATTAATCTTTTCTGTACATCAAATCCATTATCTTCATACAAACGCACTCTTATATTTTAATAATTTTATCACTCTACAAGCTACAAATGCTAGAGATATTGCAGTATTGAAAAATGTAATGAACTTACAGGAGCTTGAGGGAATGGGCATGTATTCAGTAAAGAGAAAACATTCCCATCAAATTAATTATTTAAAGAACTTAAAAGATAACACTATTATTACTCGAAGAGAAGATATTGATCAGCCTTTTCCGGCAATAATCGATTGGGAAAAGATAAAAGGTAGCTCAACTCTTACTTATGAGGAGATTGTAAAGTTTATGGACAGTCAAGGATTTGACTTGCATACTTCAGAACGGAGAATTTTAGAACAAGCCCGAGAAACCATATTTGAAATCGATTTAGGGCACTATTATATATATATCGAAACAATCATCTCATTTATGGACCACATTTTATCTATTGATCAGATTGGTAATCTTTACAAGGATAAACTCAAAAAACATTTAAAAGAATTTTTATATCCTAAAATTTCTGAAAAAACTCAAAATAAACAGCATATAAAAAAAATCATAGAAAATATTCTAGTAACTCTTATCAAGCACGATTATTTAGTCGAAAACCATCCAAAAAGAGCGGGCGGAGGAGAAGCTTTAAGAACGTCATTTTCAGTCGGGCCACGATATACTGAAGCCTTAGAAGATTATTATCGAGTAAAAGGAAAAGCAAATAGAGATTTTCAGTTAGAAGTATTAGAAAAGGAAATTGATACTCCTGAGCAATTGAGAAATATTTTTCCAGGGCATCCAAGACGGTATGTTGTTCAAGAGGAAAATTTAAAGGAAGCCTTATCTCGTGAAATTGGTGATTTTTATTATAATTTATTCAAAATTTACAGTTTTATTAATAAGGGAAATTATTCAGCTGCCTTAAAGATTCAGCATGGATTAATAAAAAATTATCTAAGAAGTGTATATCGACATTATTATAATGCTGATGCTGTTGTATTGCAAGGATTTAATTCTTTTTTGACTCGATTAGAGAAAACTGAAGACTTCCCTTTTTCAAAACAAGAATTAATTGACATCATCGACCAGTATCCTGTTATAGACGAAAGTAATGAAGAATCCTTATCAAAAGAACTGTATGAATCGATATCTACATTTTTTGGAAAAATTCAGAATTTTATCAATAAATCATGAGGGAAAAAAGTATGCAAAATGCCTATAATCTTGAAGAAATGTTAGAAAAAATTGTATTTGATAAAGATAATCTCAATGACCTTAAGAGTACTTTAAATAAGATAAGAAATGGGGAGCTGTCAGTCTCAGAACTGGGTAAAATAATAATTGAGCTCCGTTCTCGAATATTAGAAAGATTAATTGAATTTATACCATTCCATCTAAAACAAGCCTATACGTATAATGTTCTTACAGAATTTACTGAGGATCATGGCGATGCTTCTCAATTAGAGAATGAGTTGAAAGAAAGAAATCAACTTTTAGAAACTATAGGCCGAAGGATTAATAGAATCTACGAAAAATTACTAAATTGTCCAGAGACTTCTAAGTAAAAGTTCAATATAAAAAGGAAAAATTCCTCTTCTCATTTTCTGTTTTTTATTTATAAATACTTGTTATTTTTTAAGTTAAATCATAGTAAACCACTCAAAATTAGCAAAAAAATAGTAAGAGGTGAAGTCAGAGCAATGTTATCAGTAGTCACTTATAACGATATGTTTATGAAGTTCACTCAACAGTTTCTCCAAAATTTTGAAGAGATCGCAAATACGGACTTTCAGAGAGGTATATATTTAGATTTTGAAATTGAGGGAAGAGATTATAAAAAACGGATCAATCCAATAATTCGAAAGGCTTCACCTCAAGATATAGATGAGATCATTTTCATCTACCAAGATGTCTATGATAAGACCTATCCCTATAAAGAAATGGAAGACCGAGAAGAAATTTTGAAAATGCTTCACAGTCCTAATGTTGAATGGTTGATATTTGAAACGAAAGAACATGAAATTGTTGGATGTTTTACGTTCATCTTCGATTTTGAGAAAAAATTAGGTAATATCAGAGGATTCAATCTGAAAAAAGAATTCCTTGGTAAACTGGATATTATGAAGATGGCAATGGGCTCAATAATAACGATGTATAAAAAGTATAATGATAGAATTTTTCGATGGTATGGAGAATGTCGTACTGCCCATTCTAAATCCCAATTTTTCCTTAGTGCATTAGGGTTTAAACCGGTTGGATTTTATCCGTGCAAGGATGTGTTTTATGATAAGGTGGAATCTGACATCTTGATCCTGAGTTATGACCAGAGAGCATTAACTACATTACGCAGCACAGAAACTCCTAATATATTACCTGAAGCTCTTAACGGATTTCTGTATTCTGATAGGAGATATGATTTAGGTTCGTGTAAAATTGCAGGTTCTAATACAACAGATTTACACTTGGACAGGAAAAAAATTAAAGCCTTACAAAAAAAGCTACAACGAAATATTTCTAAAGATAGGTTTGGATATGAATCTATTCAACTTACCTTCAAAGGTTTTAATTCCTTTTTTGAGTTCCTCTATACCCCTACTGTACAAAATTTCGAGAAAACTTATTATAAAGTAGATAGTTTAGAAGAACTTTCTGTATTCGTTGAGGAATTTATCAAATATTGGAGAGTATACAATGTTCGCTATTGTGAAGCTTTTATCTCTGCCTATAAGCCTACTCACCAACAAATATTTTTAAATTTCGGTTTACGACCACGTGGATATGTACCTAGTTGGCACTATAATAAAAAGACTAGGAAATTTGAAGATTGCATACTGTTCAATTGGTATGAAGGGGAAATTGATAACATTGATCTATTAGAAGAAGGGCAAGAACTCCTCAATATGTTAGATATGCAGTATTCCTATGAACCAAGAATTGTCCAGAAAAGGGAACTTACTTAGGAAAATAGATTTGATTAATTAACAGCTCTGGAAAGCTTGGAACTTTTCAGAAATAAAATTGAGAATTCACCCAATTTGCCCCATTTCCCTCATTTAAAAACCTTAGTAATCCAAGACAATCCTTTTAACTCCATAAAAGAATAGAAATAGTCAGGATTATGATTTTAATTTAACTACCAGTATGGCTGAATATGGCTCATTTCTTTCCTGTAATTAAAGCTATGCCGATAAATTTCTTGGTAGCTTTCTTACGCATTAATATCTTTGCTTCTTTTTGTTTCATCAGTTTTTCTTTAATTATAGGGCTCTTGAGATATTTCCTTGTTTTCCTAACGATTTTCCATAACACTCGAAAACCTCCAAGATTACTAAATGCCTCTTTAAGAGTTATTTGAGGCTCCATTATTTCCATTTGCACTTCCCTTAGTCCTGCATCACTCAAAAGATCGTTCCATTCACTTACCGAGCGCATCCAGAAATTAAAACCTGTTAGATCGCTAAAGATTGTTCTAATCTCTTCAAACTTATCTAGCATTTCTGGAGGTGCATCGTTGGCTGTTACCACCTCGTTCAAGCCAATAGTTCCTCCTGGTTTTAAAACACGCTTGAACTCCTCAAATGCATCCGCATCAAAGAATTGAACTACATATTCCATAAGAACAACATCAAATGTGCTATCTTCGAATTCTAAATTGCGTGCATCCCCGATTCGGAAAGCTACTTTATCTTCCAAACCTTCAAGAGCCAAGAACGATTTGGACCGCTTGACCATCATTTCTGAAATGTCAATTCCTATAACCGAACATTTATATTCTTTTGCCAAGTTAAGAGACCCTAATCCTGTGCCTGATCCAATCATGAGAACTTTCTTGTTTCCATCCAACCTGCATATTTTCCCTAACCTAAGCGTAGCATTCGCTCCACCTGCTCCCATGATATGGGTAGTAAGAAAGGCTAGAAGGTCATAATAGCCTAATTTTTCCGCTTCTTCAAGTGTAAGGGGACCTTGATCTAAAATTTTAATCAATTCTTTCCTTTTTTCTTTTTTTTTCATTTTATACTATTTACCTTCTCATTTATGATCTTTCACTTATAGCGAAACTTCGGAAAAAATGAATCATCACGAAAAATAAGAAACAAACCATATATTTAAATCTTTCACATTTATCGAAACTTCGATCAAAATGAACAATTTTAAATAGTTGAATATACATAAAATAATTAATAAATGAATCATATTGATGAATTTCGACCTTTCGAAGGGGATCTACAACAGTTTGAAACGAAATTGATTGAGATTGTTGTGGAGTCTGGGAAATATAAGTTCGAATCAGAAATCGAAGCTCATCTCATGGCATATATCTCTCTCTACCACACATTCACGCAAAGTCTGTTGAAAGAAATATCTTACAAACAATATAAAAAGGGTAAAAAGAAAGGAATTTCGTCGGGATCTATCTCAAAGTACTTAAATCGCTTCTTAGACTGGCGTTTTATCATCAAAAAACCTGCAAAGGATAAACCAAACTTATTGGTATATTCATTAAAGGAAGAGATCACAAAGTTAATTTTCTCTCGGGGAGAAGATTTGGGAATTAAGTTGATTGTTGAGGCACTCACGTTCTATTCAGACAAAATTCACTATTTAGAGAGCATACCATTTGAGCCAGAGAGAAACTCAATAGCCTGCATCCATCTCTTAAGACGTTTAAAAGAGCTGCTAGAATATATCATAGAACACAGCGAGCTTCTCCTTAAGTTCAGTAGGAACAAAAAACCGAAATGGGACTTTTCCTTACCAAAACCAAAAGAAATCACTCAATTTGACAAGACGGTGGAGAAGATAGAGCAAGATTTGATTGAATACACAAGGAAATTTCGCTTATTCGTGTTTCAAAATCCTTCTCATTCCAAGATTTATGCAGCATTCATCATAAAGAAGAGATTAACTCAAGAAGAGCTAAGCAAGCTAACAAGTTTGTCTACGGGAGTCATTTCCGAAGGTTTAAGGTATTTCCTTGATCATAGATTAATAAAAAAATACAAAACACCCAGAAAAAGGAAAAAATATTATATCATGGAATCCATTGGACTTGCCAACTTTACGCGCTTTCATGAGCGTTTTCAAACATTTATAAACTTCAAACCCATTGTGGAGGAGATGACACGTGAAATACAAGATCGTGAAGAAGAACTAAAAAAATTACATGGCTTCACTAAAATAAGAGATAATCTTAATTCCTTTAAGCAGTTGATCCCCATCTACGGATTATTTGAAAATTTAATTAAGGAAAAAATTAAGAAATATCAGAATCATATAATAATCACTCGAAAAGACCTTTTCAATACAATGCTGGATAATTACCAATCCAGCCTACCAAGGAAAAGCAATTAACTTTAATTTTTTTTCCTATTTATGTTCAACGAAATCGAAAATTAGCAGAATGGAATAGTTCGGGATTTTCTTCTCTTCTGATATAGTCAAATACAATTCTTCTCACGAATTCGGAAGTGGTTTTGAAGTTTTCTTTATCGGCAAAATGTTTAATTTGCTTTTTTTCGGTTAGTTTGGCAGTAAACTGGATATATTTATAGGTGAACATTTTTTTATTTGGGTTCAATTTTTCGCCCATTTATCTTTTCCTCCTTGTTACGAGACACAAGGTTCGAGCCTTTTTAAATTTTGTCCCAATTGTCTGTGAAATTGGGATGGAAAGGTAAATTAAGAGTCTGATTTTAAAGAAATTTTAGTGAAAATTTTAGAAAAAGTTAAATTCTCTCATAAGAATAATGAGTATTGCATATTGAAAATCCTAATTTCTTGTATGTATGGAAAGCAGAAGCATTAGCCATCCTTACTGTAATAAAACATTGTTCTTTATCTTGAAATAATTCTTTCAAGGTCGATGAGATTAGTGAACTAGCATAACCCCGGTTCCAGTAATCTGGATGAGTCCCAACAACTGCTATATATCCAATACTTTCATATTTCCATAACCCAACAATGCAAATCAAATCTTTCTTCTTCATTATACCATACCATATATTATTTTCATCAATCAAGATATCCTCTGGATTGCGTAAACCCCAGAAAATAGGATCAGCAATTCTCATTAATGAAGTTATCTCTTCTCTATAAGATTCATTTAGTTTTTGGAAGTTGTATTTCTCAAAATCCTTTTGATCTCCTTCTTTTAAACTCATACGATACAATGCAATTTCTTTTTTATAATCTGGAAAGAATTTTGAGAGCAATTTTTTGTGGTTATCAAATCCAGTAATAGATATAGGGTCATAATTTTTACCATTTAATAAAAATTCAAGACTTTCAACTGTTCCTCTCAATTGGATTCTGCGATTTTTCCAGATCAAGACCATTCCTTGAATTTTTTTTTCATTATCTAAAGCCATATAGATTTCAGTACTTTCCGGATATTGAGCATAATCAACATGAAAAAAAAAGTATTCAGCAAAGTTATTTTTGATATAATCATAGAAAAAAGCTTCATTATTAGATGTTACTCGAATTGACCTTAATCGATTATGTGTCATAGAATAACCTAATTATTTTTAAACAATAAAAATTTCGATCAAAAAATCGTTTGAATAGAAATTAAATGAAAATTAGGATGGAAAGGTAAATTTAAAATGTGATTTTATTAAAAATTTAGTGAAATAATAGATTTTATTTGTTTTTCTTTAAATATCTCCACTTATATTTTATTCACATTACAAGTATTATGAGGTGAACATATGACAGAAGCTCAAACCATAAGTAGATTTACTCCAAGACCCAAAAAACGAGTAATTGATTGGGCACAGTTTTTAGATTATACTCTATTTATTGAATCAGGGGAAATCGGAAATGATGATATTACTAAATTTCAAAAGGATCTTCTTCCTTGATTTTTCTTGTTTCGTTTTTATTTTGAATATAGTTAACATCTTTTTTATTATAATTATGTGAAATTAAAAAAATTGAAAAAATAATTATTGAATAGAAGGGAGTGTCTGGTGTACTTTTCTTTTTTTCCGAAACATCTCAATATTGCGTTTTATCGCGTCTTTATTCGGATCTTGTTCTAATTGTCGTCGAATATGGGTAAGAAGCTCCTCCTGACTCACTCCAATTCGCTTAAAGAAGGTATTGACCTCTGCGGGCTTGAATTTATTTTCAAGCATTAACCCTCCAGACATTTTTAAGGTTCTCAACCATTTTTTGCGTATTTCAGGATCTTGACGGACAAGTTCAGCATATTGGCAAGCGTATAAAATTCCACCATATCTGTTTAAATCGTAAAACATCGCAGCATGAATCACATTACAGTTGGTAAGCAGAGGATCTGCATGGCCTTT
>JBHLNW010000083.1:13507-15379 GCA_048941185.1 Promethearchaeota archaeon | reverse complement strand
TATCTCTGGTTTATACCTCAAACCCTTACATTCTTTACAAGGGATAGTAAAACTGCTAAGAAATGAGATTTGTAGATCAGTTTCACCAGTACCTTTGCAAGAAGGACACCTACCATTTTCTGAATTATACGAAAAATGTCCTGCTTTATATTTTCTTTTTTTCGCTTCTGGTGTTTTAGCAAATATATTCCTTATCTTATCCCAAATACCTATAAAAGAGCAGGGGGTAGAAGTCCTAACTCTCGATATAGGTTTTTGATTTACTACTATAATTTCATCAATATTTTCCCAACCTTCTATAAAACCAGAAAACTCAAGAAGCTCATCCCCATTTTCGTCGATTTCATTTTTGTTTTCTTTATTATTTTGGATTGAATTTACTCCTCTCTTGAAATAAGGTGTTATTAATGGAACAAGAGTATCTAATATAAGTGAACTTTTCCCTGATCCTGAAAGCCCAGCAATCCCAACCATCATCCCTAATGGAATTTTTACGGTGATATTTTTTAAATTATTTGTTTTAGCATTTCTAATAGTTAGGAATTTAGTGTTTTTTTCAATAAACTTCCTTTCCTCATTAGGTTTTACTGGTAATCTAATACTTCCTGTTAAAAATTGACCTGTGAATGATTTTTCTACTTTTTTTATCCTATCTAGAGTCCCTTGATATACTATCTGGCCTCCATTAATCCCTGCACCGGGGCCGATATCAATAATTTCATCTGCTATTTCAATAAAGCTTTTGTCATGCTCAACAATGATTACTGTATTTCCTAAATCTTTTAACTGTATTAACAAATTAATTAAAGATTGCTTTTCTTGTTCATGTAAACTCATACTTGGTTCATCTAATATGTAAATAAGAGAATCGAGTCCAGCATCTAAATGCGTCATGAGAGACAGTCGTTGGAGCTCACCCCCACTTAATGTTGGTAAAGATCGATTTAAGTGAAGATAGGAGAGACCAATATTATACATACGATTTAATCCCTCTAATAAACTATTTAACATAGATTTCCCTTGTGGGCTCCTTATCTGTAATTCATTTAAGTTAGCTAAAAATTCTATTAAATCATCAATAGTCATCATAGCTAATTCACCAATATGCTTATTCGCAATTTTTACTTCTCTGGCTTCTTCATTTATACGATATCCTTCACAATCTTCGCATTTTTTGCTTGACATAAAACTATCATGGATTTTTTGACGTCTATAGGTACTTTTTGATTCGGAAAGAGCTCGCTTTATATGTGGAATGATTCCTTCAAATTTTCTCTCTAAAATTCCAGTGAAAGTTTTCGAATCCCATTCAAAAGGTAATTTTTTATCACTCCCATATAAAAAGACTTTCTTTACATTATCTGATAAGTCTTTATATGGTGTTTTCATATCGAAATCATAAAATCTTGGTAATTGTTCAACAAAACGAATTTGATCAGCAAAAACGGCTGAACCTGCCTTAGTTATTTGAATTAAGTTTCTATTTGGGTCTTGAACGATTAAATCTTCTGTAATATCCATAGTATAACCTCTTCCTTTACAAGATAAACACATACCAGAAGGTTCATTAAATGAAAAATGTTTAATTTGTTTCCTTTCTATACTCATTCCGCATATATCGCATTCTAGATTGTAATTAACGGGCTCTTTGCAAATAGGACATATTAAAACACCTTCAGTAGCATAAAGCATCCTAAGCAAACCATATATTCCTGTTTTAGTACCCACTGTAGAACGCGGGTTAAAAACACGTGTAGTTCGCTGTTCCACTGCTACTGTAGGACTTAAGCCTTCTATTAAATCGAATGGTTTCTCATCTTCAAATTTAGGAGGGAAGCCAATTGATTGCAGGTAGCGATTCATACCTTCTTC
>JBHLNW010000083.1:0-13407 GCA_048941185.1 Promethearchaeota archaeon | reverse complement strand
AAAATCTAAAAAAGTCTTAAATTTATTTTTAATCCATTTAATTGTTTCACCTAAAATCAAGTATCCATTAGGCTTTAGTAACCTTTTACATTCAATTAAACTTTTCTTTAAATCGAGAATGTGTAGAACACCCTCATCCCATAATATATTGAAGTAATTATTGGGAAAATTTGTTCTGTATAATGAAATATTCATTGTTTTTACTCGATTTGAAAGACTCATCTTTTCAATTTTCAAATTGAGTTTAACTAGAGCATCTTGATCAATATCGATTCCAATAATTTCTCCATCACTTAGTTGTGCTAATTCTATAGTTGGGATCCCCGTACCACATCCGATATCAAGTATGAGTGGCTTACTCATTTTAGGAAGCATTTGAAAAGCTTTCCTTGTATACTTAAGGAATCTTATTCTCATTCCCTCTAAATTTAATTGATTTATAATATCTATACTCATTAGTTTTCAACTCATTTTTTAACTATAAAATCTTTTTAATACTCTAATGGCAAATAAAGTAATCCACTTACTTTTTTTTCCTTTTTGTTCGATATTTGCTTGCATTCGTCCATTGAAAGTTTTTTCCAAAATCCAACGACAATTTTCATTCTGTTTGGCAATTACTAAATTAATGGCATCTTGCATTCTTTTGTCCTTATAACCTAGTTTTGTTAATATATCTAAAACTTCTAAAGCATCGATTTTCCATAGTAAAGGAAAACCAAATTGAGTCCATTCTTCCTTCGCTACCACATCCAGATTATGACTTTGTTTGTAAATACGATGATTAAGCATATATTCAGCTGCTTTTTCTATAAAATTATCAATTTCATTTGATCTTTTATTCCTAGGAATTTCGGCTAGTGCTTTTAAATTTTTTACTACACCCATATGACATGTATGTTTTCCCCAACAATTTTTGAACCTATCATAAGGCCAACCTTTAGGAGCTGTTTCTATTCCATCATCAAGCCTTTGATATTTTAAAATCCATTCAATTCCATGCTGGACTCTTGGATCTTTTAGAAAGCCAAATCTTATTAATGCCCAGATCATGTTTCCAGTTAAACAGGGGATAACCTGATTTTTAACACCACCATTATTTTCGTTACCATGAATAGAAAATCCACCACTTTCACGATCTTGTGAATTATTAAGAATAAACTCACAAGTTTGCTTAATTCGCTGGTTTTTTCCATCCGCATTAAGTTCTGCTAATAATAAAAAACTCCAAACTGTCCCTTTATATTTTGTATATACATAAAAATTCTCCTTATTTACCCAATATCCCCCTTCTTTTTGTTTCCTAAGAATTTTTGGGACAATTCCTTCCAGCATTATTTTTTCTCGCGATTCAATTACTTCAATGGCTTTCTTTTCTTTATCCATTATATCCGTTAAAGTGAAGTACTGTACTGAAGGATTATCATCTTCTAATAACCATTCTATTAAGTCTTGACTTAGATAAGGTTGTTCTATTTCCATTCTATCCATTTCTTTTACCTTCTATTTTTTATTTGGATTTACATTATTACCACAATCGTAGCATTCTTTATCGTGAATGCAAATTTCACCTCCGCAGTTGGGGCAAGTATAGAGCTTATTTTGCTCTTCAAGCCACTTACCGTCTCCTACTTCTTGAATTCTTTGCAAATTATTAATTAAGTTCACTGAATATCTTTCTACGTATATATAATTAAGGTTTTCAAGATTTTCACAGGGAAAATCTTTACATTCATGACAAAAATCTATTTCATTCTTCAATAATAGAGGGCAATCCCTCCGAATAAATGCACATTTTTTATTTCGAATACGACATCCTTTACATCCCAACTTTAAACCTTTTTCTTCGAACAAATCTTTTTTCAAGACAAGGTATTGACGACAGAATCCACAATATATTCCACATGGAGCAGCTAAATTATTATCAATCATTTTTTTAACCTAATTTTTTATTTTTGATAATCTCTTGAATACATCCTCCTCAAGTGTAAGAATATTAAGTACGATATTTTGTAGTTCACCGAAATCTACATGATCTAGACAATTATCCTTATATTCATCGCACGCAGTCTTCAATGTTTCTGCGATTAGAGTCCAATTTTGAGCAGAATCCTTCATTTTTGGAATACACTCTTCAAGAATTTCAAACTCCTCAGAACTCCACCTCCTAGGGCCCTCTTTTAACTCTGAATGTACCGTTAATTCCTTTAAAAACTCTTTATAGAGCTTTCGGAATGAACCTCCACCTGTACCCCATGTTTCAATATAGCCATGTGTAAGTTCAAACATTAATCTTGCTAGTGAAATTTCCTTTCCTTTTGAATTAATTATTGTCTTATTCAATAATTCTCCCCATGTAAGTATGGAATTTGCAAAAATCTTTAAACCCTGAATGCCATTAGAATTCATGGAAGGTCGGAGCATATTATTTGCTACTTTTTGAATCGCTAACTTTATACCAGCTGCTAAAGGTGGATGCTTCCCATCAGAACGGCGTGTCATGGAAAATTGGGTATTAGTTGGATGCATAAACTTAGGACCATAAGTAGAACTTCTCGCAGTCTTGAGGATATCAATAGCCACCTCTTGAAAACCTTCAAATTCTGTATCACCAATATAAGCTACACCTTTCTCTTCATTATATCCGCTTAAGGTGACCGCATGCCCTCCAAAATGAGCCTCTTCCATTTCTTCATCAAAATCTTCATAAGGCATATAAGCAATATCCACTCTTAAAATAAGTGGAATATCTTGGTTTAATATCTTCTTAGACTCCTCCCAAGCCTTATTTGCACTAGTAAATGATTGTTTTCTAAGGTTAATGCCTAACAATCGACATGCTAGACTGTTTGATTCAATCGTACCTTGTTTCCCTCCTAAGAAGAAAGGGATGTCTGACTCAGGCATAAAGGAAACTTGCCCAGAAGTATCATAAAATCCAAAACCCATTGTTGCATCTAAGCCAAATGTCATGGGTTCAGACATTGGAAATCCATTATATTCGAATAAATCTCTCATTGAAGAAGATTCACAATGATGACCAATTCGATGTGTAAAATCTTTAACCATATGTTTCAATTCATAATTACCTCATACAATTTATTTATAATCATCAGGGCCAATATTGCCTTCAGTGTTTTTAACTTCTTCCAAAACCGTCTCAAAAAATTCTTCATCAGTTTCAAGAATTTTAATGGGGTGTATAAAAAGTCCTGTGACATTAATGGGCATTCTTGAAAAATTTGATAACATATCATCTAACATAATTTGGAGCTCTTGTCTATGTACTTTTATAATTTCTAAAGCATGACTAAATGCTTCAATTTGCTCTTCGAGGCTTAGAATTGGAAACATTGAAAAAGCAACATAGAAATTTTCATCCATTTTCCCTATATAATTATATATAACATCATAAACTTTCTTCTTTAAAATTTTATACCCAAATTCTGTTATTTTATAGTTTTTCCGTGTCCTATTATCAATCTCTTCTTCAAAACTCTCTACTAATTCGTCATTTTCTAATCTATCTAATGTTCTATAAATTGTAGAGAATGAGAAGTCGACTCCTATGTTTGTCCAATCTCTCATTCCTCGCTCTTCAATTCTTTTATTTATATCATATGCATGGCATCCACCCTCATGCATTTTCTCATTAATCAGTCCTAATATGACAAAAGCTCTATGTTTGAGGTTGTAATTTACGGTCAAGATTACTCAATATTATTTGCATTTTTTAAAAATTGACAATACTCTATATTTGCAAAATAAGATAAATGCATATATAAATGTTTGCAAAATTTGAAAAATGACAATATAAAAACAGAATATTATAACTTGATTAATAATTATAAAATAGCAGATATTAAGTTAAAGAAAAATAAGTGAGAAACATATGGACATGAAAGAAATTTTGAAATTATGTAGACTAACAGAGGAAGAAATGAAAGAATATTTACAATTAACTAAAAATGTTAACCATAAGGAAGATCATAAACGGGCTTATAGAACTATGATGAATCAAACCAGGAGAAAATTGTTAAAGTTCATTGGAACTAACATAAGAACCATTGAACAGATAAAAAGTAATTTTAAAGAAGAAGATGATTCCTTAAATTATCACTTATCCATGTTAGAACAATTATATTATATTATGAATACAAAAAATGGTTGGAAAGCAACTCCAAGAGGCATTGGATTTTTGAACAATGCAATAATGGGAGATTAAGATATTAGAACTTATTATTGTAATTAAAAGGAATTTAAAAGACCATTTTTTTAGTTTAAAAAGTCATAAATATACCGATATTACTGCTTTTTTAAACCCATTCTTAAATAAATATCATAATGCTTAATTCCTCATTTTAATCACGCTTGAATTTTTCCTATGAGTGAAAGTACCCTGCATACAGAACTAAAATGGTTGTATAGCGAGTCTAATGATCAAATCGAAAAGAAAGTTGGGAACTTTATAATTGATATTGTTAAAGATGATCTTTTGATTGAAATACAAAAAATTAACTTCTCGGCTATTAGAAATAAAATTCGAACTCTCTTACAAAAATATAAAGTTGAATTAGTTCATCCAATTTATCAGGATAAATGGATAATTAATTTAGATTCTCAATTGAATAAAATTATTCGAAGGAGATTATCCCCCATCCATTGTTCTTATATAGACATATTCGAGGAATTAATCAGTATTCCTAGAATGATCTGTCATCCTAATTTCACAATTGATATTGTTTTGGTTCAAATTGAAGAAATTCGTGAAAATAACGGTAAAGGGAGTTGGAAAAGAAAAGGTTGGAGTATTTCTGATAAGAAATTGTTAAGGCTAGTAGAGAGGAGAAAGTTCAATAATCCAACTGATTTTTTGGACTTCATCCCAAAAGATATCAAGACACCTTTTACAAACCTAGAATTAGCAAAATCTTTAAATAAACCGTTAAGCTTTGCTCGAAAAGTAAGCTATTGCCTTAGAAAAATGGAAATGTTAAAAACAGTTGGTAAAAGGGGAAATACCCTCATATTTGATTTTAATAATCTGAAAAAGTTATAAATTCATCCAAACTAAATTAATGGTTAAATAGAAAGAAAAAAGAATTTTTTAATTAAATATTATCCTCGAAATCGTCGTTCTAAGGTCTTACCATGTAATACAAAAGCCAAGAAAAGAAATCCAAACCCAAAAGCTAATAGAATTCCGATATCAAATAGTACTCCTAAAGAACCAAACACACTCACACTTCCAAGACCAACATTCAAAATATCAATGAAATATGTTAATGGAGAAATGAAAGCAATTGGCGATAATACTATTGGCATAAATAATGGACTAATGAATATCAATGGAAATTTAATAAGAATTGTGAAGACCATTGTATTTCCAGGAGTATCTGTAGAAGGAACTGAAAGTATAAGGCTAAAACAGGCAAATGCTAAACCAGCAATAACCATTCCAGTAATAATATAGAATAGGTTAATAGTTAGTTCAGTTGAAAGAAAAACAATCCCAATTATTAAAGGAATTGAAGAAAATATTATTCCATATAAAAAAGTACTCCAAACACTCCCTAATAAAATCGTTTTTATCGAAATTGGGCATGTTATTAATCTCTCAAATGTTCTTCTCATAGTTTCCCAAGGAAAAACGATCGGACCAATTGAAGTTGATGTTAGAAAAGTAACCATTGCCATCAAGCCAGAAATCAAATAGAGTGATTCTACATTTCTACCTATTGTTAAAGCAATGAAAAGTATTATTGGAAAAAGTATTCCTTGAATTAAAACAGGCGGCTTATTATAATAAATTTTTAAATCTTTTTTAGCAATGACTAATGATCTTTTTATCTGTATGAGAAAAGTTCTCATCTTTGTATCTTTTTGAGCTAAAAAGCTTTCATTCATTTTTTCCACCTCTTTCAATAATTTTTAAAAATGCTTCCTCTAATTTTGGTTGATGTGTGCTAAGATGTTTTATCCTAATGTTGCGGAATTTAATGAAATCGATTATTTCACAGACAGAATCATGAATATCTTCAACAATTAGATGTAAGCCTTCTTTGGTTTTTTGAACTTCTCTAATAGATTGAAGATTTTTAATTTCTTGCAGATTTATTCCATCTGTAAAGAATAAGTCTATTGCTTGATAATCTTGCGTTAACTTTCTGATATTATTAGGGGTATCTAAACAAATTATCTTTCCATGATTGATTATTGCAATTCTATCGCAAAGCTCATTAGCAACTTCCATATCATGAGTCGTTAAGAATATTGTCATACCTTGTTCATTGTACTCCTTTATTAATTGCTTTATGATTTTAGCCGATTGAACATCAAGACCAGAAGTAGGTTCATCGAGAAAAAGTATTTTAGGATTAGTCATTAAAGCCATACATAATAATAATCGTTGTTTCATTCCTTTTGAGTATTTTTTCGCTTTAATTTTTCGTTTTTCATATAAATCAAATTTTTTTAATAAACTTTCTGCCTGATTAATTCTTTCTTTTTTAGAAATTCCATATATTTCTCCAATAAACATTAGATTTTCCCATCCTGAAAAAGAAAAATAAACATTAGCCATTTCAGGAACATTTCCAGTCACCTGTTTAACAGTGATCTGATTCTTCCATGAATTTAGTCCTAGGATTTCTATTTTACCGGTGGATGGTCTTAATACTCCAGTCATCATCCTTATTGTTGTTGTTTTACCAGCACCATTAGGTCCTAAAAATCCAAAAATTTCTCCCTTTTTCACTTCAAAGCTAACATCATCAACTGCACGAACTATATCCATTGCTTTTTGTGGATTGTTTGACCCTAACTTCCTATTTTTGACTTTTTTTGGGGATTCGAAATGTTTTACTAAATTACTAACAATAATAACGCTCAATTTATCACCTTTTTAACAAATCTTTCCTTACTTCTGTTCTTCTAATTGAATGTGCTTTAATAACTCTTGGATTGGCTGATCACCATGACACTTGATTATTTGATTTAAAGTACATCCTTTAGGATGCTTTTCTTTTATTTCTGGTTTGTCGCAAACACATTCTTCTTTTTCTTTAATTTTCATTTTTTAATTTTCTCATTTTTTTAAATTTGAAATCATTTTTTATCTCTAAAACCTAAATTGAACTAGTTTAATAGTCTTTTTCATTTATATTTTAATTGGTTAAATGATAGGTTTAACTAATCAAACCATATATTTAAATATTTCTAAAATCTTTATAGTATAGGAATTTGATGGTTTAAATATATGACGAAAGAAATAGATCTTGAAAATATTGGAACCTATATAAAAGCTCTGCATTGCCAGATTCGATGGGTTTTAATAGATATTTTAAGAGATGGGCCAAAATCTTCTGATGAAATTTTTAACCATCTTAAAAGTGTAAATGGGAATATAGGTAGTAATAATCAGTGTCATGATATGTGTGGTAAAGGAGATTTTAAAAATTTAAAGAAACCATCTTTATATTATCATCTTAGAGAATTAGAAAGTGTAGGTATAATTAAAGCAGATTATAAGCCAAGTGAAAGTAAAAGAGCCCCAGAAAAAGTTTGGAAGTTAAATATGGAAAAGTTAACAATAAATTTGAAATAACTTTAATCCTATTCTTTTACAAACTCAAAACAAAATGTTATTAACGATTTTGTATTAAATTGTTTAGCGATAAAGAATAAATTGTTTTTTAGTTAAAATCATCGAGTTATACTATGAATGATGAAGCAGAAAAGATTTTAACAATCATAGCTGAAAAATCACAGTTAGCTGAAGGTATGGAGGGTGTTCGATCAATCTTATTAACAATGTATCGTTTTCCCTCACTTAAAAATAAAAAAGTAGCCCAAAAAACAGGAATAGCTATACCATCATTAGCAGCTGTCAGAGGAGAATTAGTTAAGTTAGGTATTATTGAAAAAAGAAATTTTCTTGGAGATCAAGGAAAAAAATGGGTAAAAAGAAACCTTAATTTGCTTTTTGATTACGATCCTGTTCCTAATAGCTTTAATAACATAATAAATGAGTTGCCAGATGAATTCACTTATCTTAATAATCTAAGAGATCTACTTCCGAATCGACCACTTCCAGAATTTGCTCTTGATCAATCTCACGCAGATTTCCCTACAATTGTTAAGAAAGTTCTTTATTTACTTAAAAAAGGAGATATTGAGGGTAGAAAAATTATTTTCCTTGGTGACGATGATGTAATATCATTAGCCTTAGGATTGACAAGATTAGCTGATGAAATAATTGTTGTAGATATAGATAAAAGGGTCTTAGAATTTATTTATGAATCTGCCGGAAAATTTGGCTTAAAAAATATTAGTGTTTTAAATCAGGATTTAAGAGAATCATGTCCAGAAACAATTATGAACCATTTTGATATAGTTGTAATGGATCCTCCTTATACTAATGAAGGTTTACGCTTATATTTAAAAAGAGCTAGACAAGTAATAAAGTCCAGTATTAGAATCAATGATCGAATTTATCCTATTATTGGCAAAAAATGCTTTCTTAGTTTTGGAAACAAACCTCCAGAACAAACCCAGAAAATACAATTATCACTTTTGGATCATGGATTTATAATTAACGAGATGATTCCTGATTTCAATCATTACGAGGGTGCTAGCATAATTGGAAAGTTTAGTCATCTTTATTATCTACAATCTATAACTAATCCAAGTGATAAATATAATCTTAGCTTTACTTTAAATCCCATATATACTTCTGAAGTGAAATCTATGGTTGAATCCTTATATCGGCCAGTTGGATTTCATTTTGTAGGAGAAATGCACTTTGAAAAACAAGATCTATTATTAGAAAACGAACAAATACAAAAAATCTTCCTAGATTCTCTTATCTATGCAGATTTAACTATTCTTGATGTATACCAACATAATTACCATCCTTATGGATATAGTGCTATTGCTATATTAAAAACTAGTCATGCCGCAATTCATACATGGCCAGAACATGGGTATATTAGCATTGATATATTTATATGTGAAGGATATGCTAAAGGATTAAAAGTAATAAAATTCTTAAAAGATGAGTTAAACCCTATTAAATTCGAATTTTATTGTGCTGAACGTGGGAAAAAAACTACAATAAAATATAAACCACTTGAAGTGAATTAAAATAGTTCTTAAATCGTCAATTATATGATTTTATATTAATTTAATGAAAATCAATTTAAAAGAATATAAACATGAATAGAAAAATAGTATTGATAAGATTTACTTATTGGTATGGTGCAGTTTTAGATTTCCTAGTTTTTCTTGATATGGTTATGTCAATCATTTTTGAATTTTCCATTTCAATACCTAACGTAAGCACAGACATTTCATATAAATATCAAACCGGTACTGGTGCATTTTTAATGCTGGGATGGACATTCCTTTTAATTTGGGCAGATCGTAAACCCATTGAACGTAAGGACGTTTTACTTTTAACAGCAATACCAGTAGTAGTAGGGATAATGCTCATAAATATACTTTTTACTGTTTTCTGGTTTCTCTCTGTTATTACTCTTATTATATTTGTAGTCGCATATCTATTTGCAAGAAGTATTGAAAAAACCTAAATTTTATTTTTATTTTAATTTTAGACACATAACTCCAAGGTATATTCCAAATGCCCAACCGCCAAATAAAACAATCCATTCTAGCAATGTAATCATAGATATTGTCAATCTAAAAACCCAACTAAACAAGAATACAAAGCTTATTAAAGCGAGTAAAAATCCTGGAATTGAATGATATATGCTAAGTTTTTGTATTTTTATTGTTATAATCCCATAAATAACATAAGACATCATTCCGAAGAAAAATGTTATAATTGCAGCTACAACATGAGGTCCTAGCATTGTATCTTCAGGAAATACAGCCACTAAAAATGTTGATAGTGCAGAAATAATATTTATCAAAAACCAAAACCATACAATCCATTTTTGCTTTATTTCATTATTTAGAAAAAGCCTTGCTAAAAACATTGTCCCGAAAGGGGAAATAATACTATTTAGTATCAAACCTGTGTTGAAAGCAATAAACGCATTATTAGGGGCAATAATTGCTCCTAAATCGCTTACAAAATTATTAAGTATACTATAAGGAGCACCTCCGGCCGTATATAAAACAATCGAGATAACAATTGAAATGATACTAATCGCTACACCAATAAAATAGAAAAAACCTCCATTAAAACCCATATAAAATTTATTAATTTTCTCCATTTGGAATCACCATTTAAAATAATATAATAATAGAATTATGATATAAATATTTCTTGTGAAATCTTTAATACTTAAAGGGATTAAATTAAGTTTATATAAGACGGTTGTATCTTAATCTTTAACCTTTAATTTTTCTTACAAATTTAAAAGGTTGAATAAAAAATGAGTGAAACGAAAAAGAAAGATTCAAATGAATTATTGAACCTCTTGATGATAATTATTGGCGGTCTATTTATATTTAAAGCTATTACAGAATTCTTGGCTTGGGCAAATATTTTACCCCTCCCAGCATGGTTAAGTGGTGCAGACGAAGCACTATCAATGTTTGGAGGACAAGGTATAATTTCAGTACTTTTAGGTTTCTGGTGTCTCGTAGCGGGTATAGGTATGTTTAGAGAAGAAGAGTATGCCATGGGAATAGGACTAGTAGTTCTAAGTATAATGGCAGCTGTTGGAATTACTGCAATTATTGGATGGATAACTGCTCCTGGTTCATTCGATGCAGCATATTGGCCAAACTATATTACAATTGCAGCAACAGCAATAGGAGTATTAGGTTTTATCTGGTTAATCTTTACATACAAGAGATATGACTAATTCAAGTTTATTTCTAAAACTCTAACATTAATTTTTTTTTTTAAAATATCTCAATTCAAATTGATATTATGAATTTATTTCAAAAATATTACAATCTATAATAAATAAATACTACATAAAAATTCATAATTACAATAATCGTGTTAAAGATATGCATTTATCAGAATTTCTTAAAAAATTTGAGTGGCTAGAGACTCACCATCCCTATGGAAGTGCTTGCATTAGAATTAATAGTGAAATTATTATTTATTTTGATCCTGTTAACTTATCTGAAGAAAATATGAAAAAGAAGGCAGATATTATTCTATTAACTCACTCTCATGATGATCATTTTTCTGTTGATACAATAGAAAATCTTGTGAAACCTACAACAATTATTGTATGTCCTTTTGATTGTGAAGAACCCTTATTACAAGAGCATTTTGATTTTAACATCTATATTGTAAAACCAAGGGACTCTATTAAATTAAATCAAGTTAAAATCGAAGTAGTTAGTGCATATTCCTCTTCTGCACATCCAGATTCTGAAGGTTGGGTAGGATATATTATTGAAATTAATGGTATTAGATTATATCATTCAGGAGATTCAGGTTTGATTCCAGAAATGAGAACTCTCAACGATATAGATATTGCTTTTGTAACAATAAGAGAACCATATATGATGAGCCCTAAAGAAGTAATTCAAGCAATAAATGCATTTAAACCGAAGGTCTTAATACCAATCCATTGGATTGAGGAAGAGAAAGATGATATTAATTATATAAAAAAAAATTCACCAGAATCTATAAAAGTAGTTCTTCTTGAAAGGAAATAAAAGATTCAATTTTACAGCATTTCTTATTCCTTATAATCAAGAGCTTCAAACGTCCACATACTAAGGAATTTATTTCTTAACTCTTCAGCTAAACTAAGATCGATTACATTCATACAAGCAAATATTTGATATGGTTTTAATGGATTTTGTAATTTAAAAATAATTCTTTTTTTATCAAAAATATCAAAGTACGTAGTAGTTTTTTGATTAACATATTTCATTTCAAATTCATGCAAATTTGTGGATAATCCATATAACTCTTCTTGAAGTCTTTTTAATTTCCCAAAAATTTCTGCATTTTCTTTTTTATGCTCATCTGTTAGTGGGCGATTATCATATTCAAAACTCCATAAATCCTTAACAGTTACTCCCCGATCTACTGCATTTTTAATAGGTTCATATATCATCTTTGCATATGGTATAACTTTTAGAGTACCTTCATTTATAAACTCATTTAGAATGATTTCCTCCTTAGCTTCGTTAATGTAAGTAGCATACGAAGTAAGTATTGATTTTGTACCGTAAATTATAGACCAGAAGATTTTAGAAGGTTCTTTGCGTAGTAATGCTTCTGATTCATATAATTCAGCCTCTAGAATTTTGGCTCTGTCATACAAATATCCAATTTTACGTTTACTTTCTTTAGATTGAAAACCTATTAAATTATCTAATGCTTTATTTAAGGAGATAGCTTTAAATTTTTTAGGTCGAGAGTCAATAATTTCAATTAATCCTTTTTTCTTTAAATCCTCTAAAACTTCGTAAATTCTGCCACTTGGCACTCCAGATTCTAAGGATATCTCTTTTGCGGAGGGAGGATTTATATTTGAAGAATTGAGTAATGTGATGTAAGCATTAATTTCATATGTAGAAAGGCTTGCGTCATTCAATAATTCTCGAAGATCTTCCATCAAATCTTTAGACATTATGATTCATATATATTATTTTCAACTTAAAATTAGTTTTTTTTGATCGAAAAATATTATATTTAAATCAATTTATAGGAAAATTATGGAAACCAATGATTTAAAGGAGCTTTTGATTAAGTCTTGGATGACACACGATGGAATGTGGTTTTATCATTGTTTACAAGAGTGTGGTATAGAAAAGACTAATAAAATTAATAAAGCTGCAGTAAAATCCATGGCAAAAATAGAAATCAAACGAATTCAAAAATTATTTGGAATTGAAAAAATTGAGACATTTGAAGATCTTCAAAACATTATGGATAAAACTATGCAAGTGTTTAAGGCTAATTTTATGGAATTTAAACATACATTTCCTGCAAAAAACCAGCTTCATTGTGAGATGGATAAATGTTGGGCATATGATGGAATAGTACGTATGGGAGAAATAGATAAATATCAATGCGCTATCTTTTCAAGAATAGAAGGATGGTTTAAAGCTTTAGAAATAGATTATGACGTTAAACCTCCAGTAAATGGATGCTTAATGCACACTCTAGGAATATGCTCTAGAGATTATAATTTTTTTTTTGAAAAGTAAATTTCTTTTTTTTTAATTGAATTTTATTCATAAGCCTTCTTCATCCTAATGAGTGATAAATCAATATTTTCAAAGATTTAAGTCAACTTATTAATTACTGAAAATTTTTAGTTCTTAGAAAAATCAATTTTTATTTAATCCCAATTATCCAAAAAATACTAAAAATGAAAGAATATAATATTTCTGAAATTCAAACTTTAATGGAAAAAGGCAAACTTTCAGCAATGAAATTAACTGAGGCATATTTAACTC
>JBHLNW010000082.1:0-15430 GCA_048941185.1 Promethearchaeota archaeon | reverse complement strand
CATAATTTTCAAATAAAAAATTAAAAGAATTGATAAAAAAAATTAATTAATTTCGAAATTGATTTAACCTTTCTTGTTTTTCTTTATGAATCTTATCTACATCTCTCTTGATTTCCTGATACTTTTGTTTATTAATAGGAAATCTCAATATGGATAGAATCCCAATACCTAATGCAATCGCTGGGAATATAAAAACTAAAATACGTAATCCAATTTCAACCGCGATAGTTCCAGTTGGATCAAAAACTTTCCAACCAGTGCTGTTGAAAACTAAATTTATTGATAAAATAACCAGTATTGTAGATAATTTAGTAATTAACGCATTTATTCCATAATAACCTCCTTCTCTTCTTATTCCTGTCGTAAGTTCATCTTGATCAATCACTGCTGCCAAAACTATATCTGCAAATAATAACGCTCCTGAAAGACCTATACCTACTAAGAAGAATGCAACAAAGCCTATCTCTACAGTAGTTATAAACATAAATGGTAATAAAGTAGCAATAAAAGTTATGAAAGATAGCATATATCCCCTTTTCATCCCAATTTTAATAGCTATAAATCTCCATAGAGGCATAAAAAATGCTGCTGAAATAAAGGTTGTACCTAATAATAAACCCAGTAAATATGATTCACCTTCTGGAATGTTAAGCACAAAACTTCCATACAATGGTACAATTGTAGGTAGCATCCCAATAACATACCAATAAGCCAAATTTGCGATTATGAAGGTTCTAAAGGACTTGTTTTTTATTGAAAACTTAATTGATTTACTAAAAGAAGGGGCAGACTCATAATCTTTTGAAAATTCTGCTCTTTCTTTTATTCCAAAAAAGATTAAAATAATAACACCGCTTACAATGATTAATGCCATTAATAATGCTGCAAAACTATAATTAAATAAATATTCTGGTTCATCTAACTTTGGTATAAATAATGTAGGCAAAATTGAAGCAATAATCAAACCTAAGACAGTGAAAATTTGCTTTATAGTATTGGCTTTAGCCCTATCTTGTAAATTCAAGAACATTTCTGGAAATAAGGATGCATAATTTAAGTCAAAAGCCGTATATGTAATATCAAATAGTATTACCATCATTAACATGTATATAAAAGATAAAGTTATTGAACCTGTTGGAGGTGTAAAAATCAATATCATTACTAAGAATAGTGGATATATTGCTGCTAGGATATACGGTTTCCTTTTACCAATTTTAGTTTTAGTTCGATCTGATAAAGTACCTAGCATAGGGTCATTAATAGCATTCCATATTGACCATATAATGAATACAATTGTTATTAAATTCACATCGATTCCCACAACGGCAAAATAGAATGTGAAAACATACATATTAAACATTTGTAGTGCAATTGTATCTGAAAATTGACCAATGCTATATCCTAATGCTTTTCTTATTGAATATTTAGATTCTGTTTCACTCATGATTAAAGATAATTCTATTGTTAAGATTATTATTATATTGAACAGTGGACTATTTATAGATTTATATAAGATAAGAATGAAGATATGATTGATAAGTTAGTAATTATCTTATCAATTAGAATTAATACAATAATTGAATCGATCTATGTCTAATAAATTAATTGAAGATATTTCTGAAGCCACATTTAAAGGTGAATACAAATTAATAGGGCGTCTGGTAAGAAAAGCCCGAAGAGAGGGTTATTCTAATCATGAGATTATAAATGCGTTATCATCGGGATTAATAAATGTAAGTGAAAAATATAAGATAGAAGGGATGTATCTAGACGATATTATTAAAGCCGCTGGTACTTTTGAAGCAGGATTCCAATCATTAGGCTTAAAAGATGAATCTAAGGAACCTGAAGAGAGGGTTGTGTTAGGAGTTTTAGGTGGACCATGGACAATTGGTACGAGTATTATCGCAGCAAATTTGAAGGCTCATGGATTCGAAGTTATTAATGCTGGATCAGATGTTACCCCTGAAAAAATTGCTGAAACAGTTAAAAATACAAATGCAAAAATTGTAGCATCAGCAATTTACTTGATGCAATCAGTTAAAGATGTTGAAAAATTGGAAAAAGAATTGTGGAAACAAGGAGTCCGTCATAAAATTAGAACAATATTGAGTGGCCCCGCGAGTTCAAAACAAATGGCAGATAAATTAAATTTTGACGCTTATGTTAAGGATGTAAAAGAATTAATTATTTCCGTAAAGAAATTCTCTGATAATCTTAAATCAGAAATGAGTTCATACGAACGTGTTATGACTTCAGTTGATCATAAAGAACCAGATCGAGTTCCGTTCATACCCTTCGCTCAAACATTTACTGCGAAATTTGCAGAAATTCCATTTTCAGAATACGTAACAAAAGCAGAGAAATTTATTGAAGGGCAACTTAAAGCTTACAACTTTTTTGGATGGGATGCACTTTGTTTTTCTTCAGATGTCGGAATGTATGCTGGAGCATTAGGTGCTAAGATAGATTTTCCTTATGATGATATTCCTAGAATTGTAAAACCTGTACTAAATCATGCATCCATGTATAAAGATTTCCAGAATCTTAAATTTCCAGAGCTCAATAAAGCGGGTAGATTAACTGAATCTATTAAAGCAATAGAGATTGCTAAGAAAAAGGTAAAAGACGAAGTACCTATAATTGGTTGGTTAGAAGGACCATTTCAAGGTGTTACTTTATTAGCTGGCGGAGATCCTATGCAATTTTTTTACGTTCTAGAACACCCTGATGAGTTCAAAGAGATCTTGGATTGGTATGCTGACTTTACAGTTGAAGTAGCGCGATCTATGCATGAAGCAGGGGCAGATATAATAGGTGTTGGAGAAACTGCAGCCTATTTCATGTCTCCAAAATTTTTTGAAGAATTTTGTTTACAACCTGAAGAAAAAACTTGTAACGCAATTAAAAATATGGGAATGATTCCACTTATCCATTGCTGTGGATATGTGCCTCAATGTATACATTTCGTGAAAAGAACAAATGCTAAAGGTGTTATTCAATTCGATTATCAAGTTGATTTAGAATGGGCAAAAAAACTTATTGGTAATGAAGTAACAATCATGGGAAATTTGAATTATAACAAAATACTTTCAGCTAAACCTCAATTTGTTTATGAAGAATGCGTGAAGCATATAAAAATTGCAGCAAAAGGAGGCGGATACTGGTTAGCTTTTGGTTGTGAAATCCCTCGTGATTTACCCATAGATAATCTTAGAACAATTTTAAGAGCAATAAAAGTAGCCGGAAAATATCCCATAAATTTATAAAATTAGCTTTTACTCTTTTTCTGTTTACGAGTTAATGGAAATGAAAGATATAAATATTAAAAGTCTCTTTAGTTAGTTAAAGTATTAATTTTATCGTTGTAAGAATATTTTTCTATTTAGATTGATTTTATAATCTTGAAATTACAGAAAGATTAAGTGAGTTTAGTGCCGGTTTATAAAAATATTGGAGAATTTCTTGAATTTATTAATATCAGTAATGAAAAGTTCACCTTATTTGAATGGAAACCAGAAAGATCCTTTCGAAGATTCGATTTAGATTTAAATATAGTTAAAGAAAATCCTAGTAGTGACATTTTTTTTCATAGAGATAAAGGAAATATGAAACTTGTATACATCCGTAAACATAATCTCATATACACTGTGGGTGCAAGTCCCGCGGTTCAATATCAACTTTTAGAAGCGTTATTAGAATATGTTGATCTAAAATTTAATGATACTTATGAGGTTGATACAATATTATCATATGGAGATCTTGCTCCAGGTCTTTTTAATGAATTTAAAAGAAGGATTGAAGAGATTATATTAAATTTTGCAGATTTAGGTTTAGTAAAAAGAATTCACGTAGAATGTATAGTATGTGGCAAAGTACTCCCTTTGTTTGTAAAAAAAAGTTTCATTGAGAATGCAGAATCATATCCTGTTCCAATCGTATATACTCATCGTGGTCATGCGATTCTTTGCTTCATTGATCAAAATTATCATCATAGAGGTGTAGAGTTAGTAAATATTACAGGTTAAATTTAACTTAACCTGGAAAATTAAAATCTTTTTCTTAAATCCTCAATAATGAATTTTAAAAGCTTGTTTTATATATTATACATATGGAAGAAAATCAGAATTCCAATAAACAATCTGAAGGATCATTTTTTGAGGAGATTGTTAAAAAAACCAAAACTGGTATAACATTTCCTAAAGAACTAAGAGATATATTATTTGATGCTGATTCAGAAGTTTATTTTAGATTAGTTGTCCCAAAAGAAAAAGATAAAATTATTTTAGAATTTTTAGCAGAAGAGGATGCAAAGCAGATTTCTGAGAAATTGAAGGAAAAGAAACCTAAATCAATTAGTTTTGAAAAAGCTCCAAAAGAAAAAAAATTAAAATCAGTTATGCAAACGGGAGGTCCTAGCCCTGCATGGGGGGAATATTTTGCTTATGATTTCGAGGCAAAAGATAAAGTCATCCCTATCTTAGAATCGGCTTTTTATAAATTTGCAGAAACTCCTCTTAATTTAGAGGATGCAATGGGACGTGTCAAATATGCCTTGGTTTCTTTTCTATCTTCGACAAAAACTGAAAATGCTAAATTATATTTTGCCATAGAAAAGTTCTTGATCGACATAATTGATAAATTTGACCAACCAAATTTACTAGATTGGATTTTTGAAAAGATAATCCCTAGCATTGAAAGTAATTTTCTTTATGAACAAGCTCTTTTGGAGCTTGTTGAAGCTAGTCTAAAATTTAAAAGGTGGGAAAAGGCAGAATTATATATATTCTATGTATTGAAAAATATCGATAGTTATGCTAAATCGGAGATGTACAATATAATGAATTCTTTTAAAATGTTGGTCAAGAAAGTTAAATTTGTTGAAAGATCTGACAAGATTGATATATTACTCAAGGAAAAATTACTTGAGTATGGTGATGGGGTTGAAGATGCTGATTATAAAATTCAGATTGTGGAATTCCTTGAAGATTTACAGTATATTGAACTTGCATATGAACTTGCTAAAAAAATTCAACTTAATTTGCCCCCCGAAAGTATGAAAATTGAAGAGATTAGAAAAATAGTAAGAAGATTGCATACTGCTCCAATAGCCGAGAATAAACCACAATCAAGTTTAGAGTTTGAAGAGGATGAGGAAAATGAGGATTAATCAGGATTTTCTTTCTCTTCTTTTATCGTTTCTTTAAGTTCTTCCTCAATTCTTTTTATTTCTTTATCTTTTATTTTTTGTTCTTTTTGCTCAATAGATTTTTGCTTTAATTCTAATTCAACCTGTGATAACGCTTTTTCCTTCTCCATGAGTTCCTCTTTTATTTTTAAAGCCTTTTCTCTTTCTAAAATTTCTTTTTCTTCTAATTCTTTCTCTTTTTCTTCTAGTTCTAATTTTTTTTTCTTAATTTCTAAATCTTTCTTTTTTAACTCAATTTCTTTATCAATAATTTCTTCTTCTTTTTTCTTCAATTTTTTAGGGATTTTTTTTTCTTTTTCATCACCAATCTCGCTCTCTTTTTCTAAGAGTTCTTCCTTAAGTTTTAAAACTTCTTCCTTTTTTTGGATTACCTTTTCTTCAATTGCTTTCTCTTTTTCTTCTAGTTCTAGTTTTTTCTTTTTAATTTCTAAACCTTTCTTTTTAAGCTCAAATTCTTTATCTAATATTTCTGATTCTTCTTTATCTAAAAGTTCTCCTTTACCTTCTTCTGTAGTAGTTTCAGCTTCATCCTCTACAATTTCCTCAATTTTATCTACAGAAACAATTGATCTTAATATTTCATCAATAAGACTTTTAATATTCTCATTACTAGGAATTTCTAAAACTTCTTTTGCATAATCTGTCAAAAGTTTTGTCATTAATTTAGGAGACTTTATCCCTATAGCTTTTAAAGCCTGAAGCGCTTTTTCTACAACGAAATCTTTTTCATCATTTAATCTTATCAATATAGATTTAATCAGAGATTCATCGTCTATTATGGCTTCTCCACCTGCCATATAAATTAGTAATTGTAAAGCAGCCTCTCTTACATTAGGATCTTCTGAATTCACTAGATCTTCACTATATGGAAGAAAAAGGTCACATTCCTTTTCGCAAATTGTCTTTAAAAGTAGCAAAAAAGTGAATCGTAAAACAGGATCTCGTTTTGACAAATGTTCCAATAAAGATGGTATATCAATTACAAGATTTTCAATTAAGAAGCGTAATACAGTTCTCCCACCATGTAATGTTAGAAGAGTTTCTATTACATTTTCAAGTCTATCTAAAAACTCCTTTTCATTAGCATCTCCAATATACAGTGCAATTATATTTACAGCATCATCGAATCTCCCATCTTTTACAAAATCTTTTATTTGAAGTATTTCTACTACTTCTTTTTGAGTATCATTCATATTATCACCATAATTTTTTAAAACTTATTGTTCAAATCCATATTATATAATATTCGGTATAAATTCGCGTTGTAAAATTAAATATTAATCTTAAGTCTCTATATCTGAGCTTTGACTTATCCCCTTCCTCTGTATAATTGCTTGTTAAGAGACTTAGGTGTAAAATTATTTCTAAATTTTGATTCTTATCTTCATATATACTAATCTGCTCGCAGTATTGAGTTAAAGCATTAAGATCTTCCCAAAATGTATTCCAGAAATATTGATCCGCTTTGGAACTCTTATCCTGCAGAGGTTCTCGTGAAATATTTGTCAGTATATCATAGGGCACTTTAAGAGAAATTTCAACATGCTTGGTGGGGACATAAGTTAGCTTTACTTCAGGAAAATATATACTCGCATAAAGCTGACAAATACCATTTAATAGCTCAAGACTCGTGATGTTTTCACGAGTAGCATTACACAGAACATATTTCTCATTCAAATAAACAATGTGAATACGATCTTCATATTTGAAAATTAAATAATTATCAGTTCTTAGATAATCAAACTTTTCATTCCTATTGTGAATTCTATCATCAAAAATCTTAAATGCGTCTCCTAACTTATTAAGAGATATAAATTTATTTAATTTCCGATAATCTCCATGAAAAAAAATATCTAAAAAATCAATTAAATATAGATATGCATCAAAGGGTCTGTATATAACAGTTTTATTTCTAAAAAACCTCTCTACAACCCCTTTATGGACGCTATAGCAAAATTTGGGTAAATCCTCCAAGTTGAGACCGCTTTTAATACGCAATTTCAACAAATGTCGTCTTGAACATTTTGGTTGTAGAGTACATGCTATTCTATCTGGTTGACATTCTTCAAAACATAACTTATCTATAGTATCTCGCAATAAATCAATTAATTCTGATTTATTTTTTGTATCTGATTCATTGTCTAAGTATTTTATAATATCGCTAGAATGTAATGGCATTATTGTGAATTTCTAAATTCTAGTTTTTACTTTGTTATTCTGTAAAATAAAAATTATTAAAATCTAATATTTTTTATTATTCTAAAAAAAATTAGTAGAGAGTAAAATTTACTTTTATTTAATTCTAAAAAAATATTAATTAAAATATCTTCTTTTCTTATAATAATAAACATGTCCAATAACTATAATAGGTTTTAAGAATATGCTGCGACAAATTCATATCTTTCTAAAATCTGAATTATTATTTGTTAAAAATTATGCAAAGGCCCTTGGAAATGATGAATTAAATAATGTAAAAAAGATTATCCAAAAATATATTGACATGCCAATGCCAGGGAAAACTTTTCAAAGACCTGTATCCAACTTTCAAATTTTTCATAGAGCATATGAAAATTTGTATTTTATGTTTATTACGGATATTGTAGATTCTCTTCAATACATTGATGAATTAATGAAAAAAACTATAAATAAATTTGACGAATTATTCCCAAAACCTTCTGATTTAAACCAATCTGATCCTACTTATAATGAATTTATTAATTTCTTAGATCAAATTCAAATAGATCTCCATTCAAAAATATCTATTATAGGTCCTGCATATTCTGGTAAAACAACGCTTTATAATATGTTGAGAAGTGGTGAAGAAAAATACCCTGTAGATTTTGCGAAAATATCAACTTTAGAATTTGATGGGATATGTTTTGATTTATGGGATTTCCAATTAAATGATAATTTTTCACCCTTATGGTCAAAATTTATACGTGGTTCGGATTTAGTAATACTATTCTTCAATTTAGCTAATTATAATTTGAAGATGATCAACTTCTTTTTAAATCTACATAAAACGGAGAGCAATTACTCAAAATTATTGATTATAGGAAATAAGCGAGATTTGGTTGAAGATAAAGACTTGAAAAGAATAAAAAATGAATTAAGCATTCCTGATTTTAAAGAAATTTCTTTGAATGCCCCAGATGCGAAATCTATAATTTATAGATACATAACTAAGACTCTTGGTTTAAAAGAACAATTTCCTAAAAATTTTGAAAATCTTGTAAAAGAAGCAGATGATTTAGTTTTAGAAGGAAAAAAGGTTAAAGCATTAGCAAAATATAAAGAACTAGCTGCTTTAAGTGAAACCTATCAAGATATCATGTTTACAATGAATTTAAAAAAGAAAATTGAGAATCTTAATAAAAAAATTAAAGAAGATCTAGACAAAAGAAAAGAATTTGATAAGGCGAAAGATTTTGAAGTCAAACAGCCATTAATTTTTACTCGAAAATTAACAGTAAAACCATTACCTCTTTCAGAAATTTCAACTGGATCAGAAGAAATGGAAACTCAAGATAAAGAATTAACCCCCGCACCAAAAAGACCAGCAAAAAAATTAGCCTCATTCCAAATGTTAGATAAAGAAAAAGAAGTAAAACCCATTAAACTTACTAAACCTCCTTTAAAAGTCATAAAAAAAATACCACCCCTCAAAGAAGTAAGTAAAGAGACTCCGCCAACAAAAACTACTGATACTGTAGCTCCTAAACCAAAAATGCCTATAGAATTATTTGGATCCCATGAAGAAATAAAAAAGGATATGGAAAAACCCTTAGTAATTGACTTTACTAAAGAACTACAAAAAATTATAACTAAAGAAGGGAGTTCTCTCAGTCTAACCTTATGCCAAAAATTACTAACTGAATTGCAGAAATCTTTAGATAGACCCCTAAATATTGAAGATGTCAGACTAGCAGCTGAATTTTTTGTTAAACAAGAAAAATTATCTACGGCTGAATGAATCTTTACTTTAATTATTTAAGTCCGTGTTGTTAGTTCAATAAAAGTTCACAACACTCCTCTTTTTAATTAAATCAATATTAAAATTAAACAAAAACTAAATTCATTTAATTTTAATCAAAAAAAAGTTGACTTTAAAATGACTGTCATGAAAGAACTTAGAGAATATTTCACTGAGATTATGAGATTGAACTACATCCAAGCATTACTTGGGTGGGATCAAGAAGTTAATATGAGGAACTATAAATCTGTGGAAGGAAGATCAGAACAAAGGGCACTTGTATCGCAACTGATTCATAAGCGCTTAACATCAGAGAAGGCAGGAAATCTAATAAAGAAAGCCGAGAAACTTAAAGATCTAAATGAAATTGATTCTGCAATGTTAAGAGAAGCAAAAAGAGCTTACGAACAAGAGATAAAATTACCAGAAGAATTAGTAATGGAAATTACAAAAACTGCAGGGTTATCTCAACAAACATGGCAAAAAGCAAGAGAAAAAAAGGACTTTAAAATGTTTATCCCTCTATTAGAAAAAACTGTCGAATTACAGAGAGAAAAAGCAAGGAAACTAGAGACTTATCCAGATTTATATTCTACTCTGATCGATTTATATGAACCTGGTGCAACATACGACTGGGTCGCAAAAATTTTTAATCCAATAGGACCAAAACTATCTGCTTTTGTTAAAAAATTGAATTCATCCAAAAACAAACCGAATCAATCAATATTAAGAAAAAATTATGATCAGGAAAAACAATTTAAACTGAGTTTTGAAATTATAAAAAAATTAAACTTTGACTTAGAGGCTGGACGCCAAGATTTGTCAACACATCCTTTTACAACGACATTATCTTCTACGGATACCCGTATTACTACAAGAACAAGAGAGGATTTTCTTAATGAATGCATTTTTGGAACTATTCATGAATGTGGTCATGCTCTTTATGAAATGGGCATCAAGGAAGAACTACATGACACAATACTTGGCACTGGTACTTCTCTTGGAATTCATGAATCGCAATCAAGAATGTTGGAGAATTTTGTAGGACGTAGTAAAGAATTTTGGGAATATTGGTATCCTACCTTTCAAAAAATCTTTCCTGAAATTTTAAAAGACTATCCTATGGAAGATTTTTATAGATCTGTTAATTCTGTTCAACCTTCATTTATAAGAGTAAATGCAGATGAGGTAACTTATGGATTACATATCATTTTACGATTTGAAATTGAGAAAGATCTCATTGATGAAAAAATTCAAGTAAGTGAATTGCCAGAAGTATGGAATTCTCGATTTGAGGAGCTTTTAGGCATTAGTCCACCAGATGACAAAGAAGGTGTATTACAAGATATTCACTGGGGAATGGGAATGATTGGATATTTCCCAACTTATTTCTTAGGAACTCTATATGCAGCACAAATGTATAATACTGCCTTAAAAAAGATGCCAAATCTACTAGAAGATTATAAAAAGGGAGAATTCTCAAATATACTGAAATTTGTAAGAGAGAATATTCATCAGCATGGAGCTGTTTATAGAGCTGGCGATTTAATAAAAAGAGTTACGGGAGAAGATCTAAATCCCGATTACTTTATGAAATATATTGAGAGTAAATTTTACCCTATTTATGGATTATAATTTCGAATATCTTATTTCTTATTTTTTTTTATTTTTTAAAAATTCTACATTAATGTAATAAAGAATTGGTTTTGAAAACCAAAACCTTTTTGTTTTAAGATAATTAGCATTCACTATATATTTTAGAAATTATAGAACAAAAGTGAATATTTATGAATGCTATGAAAGAACTTTGGAACCGTTTTAATGAAATCATGCAATTAGTTTACATCAGATCTCTTTTGGGTTGGGATCAACAAGTCAGTATGCCTAAAGGTTCGGTAAAAGGAAGAGCTGAGCAAATGGCATTAATGCAAAACTTAATCCATTCAAGGATAAAATCGGAGAAAACAGGTAAATTGATAAAGAGCGCTGAAAAACAAACAGATCTTAATGAATTAGACTTAGCAATGATAAGAGAGGCAAAAAGAGAATATGACCAAGCGACTAAAATTCCTGAAGAATTAGTGTATGAAATTGCTAAAACATCATCATTAGGTCATATTGAGTGGGAAAAAGCAAGAGAAAAAAGTGAATTTTCGATATTCAAACCTTATCTTGAGAAAATTATTGAGTTGCGCAAAGAATTCGCTGAAAAACTCGATACAGGTCCAACTTTATACTCTACTTTATTAGATTTATTTGAACCTGGCTCTACTTATGATTGGGTACTAAAAATTTTTAATGGATTGAAACCCAAATTAGTAAAAATTGTAAATAAACTAAATAATGTATCAGATAAACCAAATAAATCAATTTTAAAGAAACATTATGATGCTGAAAAACAGTGGCAAATAAGTCTTGATATAATAAAAAAAATGCATTTTGATTTTAATACAGCGCGTCAAGACAAAGCAACACATCCTTTCACTACCTCATTATCATCAATAGATACAAGAATTACGACTAGAATAAGGGAAGACTTTCTTCCTGATTGTATTTTTTCAACAATTCATGAATGTGGTCATGCACTTTACCAAATGGGTTTTAAAAAAGAGATTCATGGAACATTATTAGCTGATGGATGTTCAATGGGGATCCATGAATCTCAATCGAGGATGTGGGAGAATATAGTAGGTAGATCTAAGGAATTTTGGACATATTGGTATCCCATTTTTCAAAAAACTTTTCCAGAGAATTTAAAAGATTATCCAATGGAAGAATTTCATCGCTCCATTAATGTTGTAGAACCTTCACTAATCAGAGTGGATGCCGATGAGGTAACTTATGGATTGCATATTATATTACGATTTGAACTAGAGGAAATGATAATAGAAGATAATCTTCAGGTAAGTGAACTTCCAGAGTTATGGAATACTAAAATGGAAGAATTATTAGGAATTATACCACCTAATGATGCTTTAGGTATATTGCAGGATGTTCACTGGACTTCGGGATTTGGTTATTTCCCTTCATATTCTTTAGGTAATCTTTATGCTGCTCAAATGTGTGACCATTTATTAAAACTGTATCCTTCTTTACCCCAAGATTATGAGAAAGGGGATTTCTCAAATCTTTTAAGTTACTTAAGAGAAAATGTTCACCAGTATGGTAAGATCTATAGAGCCCCAGAACTAATTAAAAGAATAACTGGAGAAGACTTAAATCCTGATTATTTTATTAAGTATGTTGAAGATAAATATTATCCTATCTATGGGATTTAATTTTTTTTTTTTAATTTGTGAATTAGTAGGAAAAATTTTATTTTTACCTAATCCTAATTTTAAGAAACGATTTATAATAATGTAGTAAGAGATTATTTATGCTATTACAAGTAAAAAGATTTTCTGAAAGATTATTACTTCCTTTGGGTAAGAAGTTAATAAGAATACCTGCTAACTATTTTACCTTATTAGGTTTAATTTCTGCAATTTTAACATTTGTTGGATTCATTTTTCATTGTTTAATAATTGTAATTGTTTTTCTTTTTATTACTGAGTTCTTTGATCAATTAGATGGAGTAGTAGCTCGACTTCAAGGCCCTACAAAATTAGGATCATTTTTAGATTCAACATTGGATAGAATTGGAGATTTTTTCCTTTTTATTGGCATCATTTTTGGGGGATATATAACCTTAGAAATTGGGCTCATAGTTCTTGTTGGGGCATTTCTAACTTCATATACTAGAGCTAAGATTGAAGCTTTAGGTATAGATAATTTATATGGGGTTGGAATACTAGAAAGAACTGATCGTGTACCAATTTTATTTATTGGATCGATCATCCAGATTTGGTTTAGCACAGCAATATTTTGGACTATGATAATACTAGCTGTTGGCACAACTTTAACTGCCCTCCATAGAATTATCTATGCTTTTCTTAAGTTTTCTAAAGTTAAAGAAGTAGAAAAATAAAGACAGATCCTTTGAAATTCTTAACGTTGGCACTTTAAAATTGTTTTTTATTGAATAAAACTAAATTTATAATCATTATTATAGTTGTAAGAGTAATTCCCAAAGTCAAGGCTAATAATTGAGTATTTAGAAACTCTATAAATATCGTAGGTAAAATAATAAGAGTTGATAATTGACTACCTAAATATACAGATAAAATTGCTGCGACAGGCACCGATGAAACTAAAACACCAAAGAAAATACCAATCGAGCATGTAATAGCCATTGAAGAAATTCCGATAATTAAAGACTCAACAGTCATATTCCACTCAATTTCAGATAAATTGCCAGAAAATCCATCTATTACAAGTCCGATTGCGAGAGATATTGATATAGCAATGATTAGACATGAGTATACAGCTAAAAATTTTGCTAATAATAAACTACTACGTCTAACTGGCCTTATCAGAAATAGTTCGTAAACATGACGATTTTTTTCATTAACTATTGAAGTACTCAGCATTATGGCAGAAAGTGTTCCTCCAATACTTGTAACGACAATAGACACTAAAAGCGAAATAGGCATACCTTCTAATTGAGTTGGATCGATAAATTGTAATAGAAATGATAACAAAGGCATTCCAACCCATAATACTATCATAACTTTAGATTTTGCATATCCCTTCCATTCATCCATGAAAAGTAGTTTTAAACTCATGTAGATTTACCTCCTACATATTTCAAATAAACTTCTTCTAGACTAGGTTTTAGAAGACTAAAGCTTCTAATTCGGCATTGTTGCTCCGCTATTTTTTTTAAAACATTATTTATTATTAAATCGATGTCAAAATCAGAATTTAAATGAATTAGCTGTCTATTAGTATTGAGATTTTCTATAGAGACAACTCCGAAGATTTCTTCTAAATTATTACAAAGAGGTGTATTTTTAGCTACAACAATTTCAAGTATATTTCCGATATGAAAACTAGTTTGGAGTTCTTCTGGAGAGCCAATTTTCATAATTTGCCCATGGTTCAAAATGCCTATTGTATTTGCTATGTCTTGAACATCACTAAGAATATGGGAAGAAAACAAAATTGTTATCCCACTTTTAGCTAATTTTTTTATGATCTCCTTAAATTGATATCTCATTTGTGGATCGAGGCCAGATAATGGCTCATCCATGATCAAAATTTCAGGTTCATGAAGAAGTGCTTGTCCAAGTCTTAATTTTTGAACCATGCCGCCTGAAAGGTGAACAATTTTTTTATGTCTGAAATCACTAAGCCCTATTAACTTCAAAATTTCTTCAGTTCGACTTTCAAGGTAATCTGAATCAATTCCAGAAAGAAGGCCAAAAGTTTTAAAAGCATGGTCGACAGTACGCCATTCTTGGAAACCTGCTTCTTGGGGATGATATCCTATAAGTTTATGTAAATCTTTATGATCTTTTTGAATGTCTTTTCCATAAATATAGACTTTTCCACTGAATTCTGTTATAAGACCAACTAAAATCTTAATTGTAGTTGTTTTTCCAGCACCGTTTGGACCAATATATCCAAATACTTCCCCTTTATTTATTGTAAATGAAACATCGTTTAGAGCTAGTAGTTCTTTATATTTTTTTGATATATTCTTGAATTCAATGCAAATATTTTTACTCATATTAAAAATTTTATGCATACTTTTCTATTAAGCTAAAAAGAAAGTTAAATAATTAATTAACTTTTCTTTTCTTGCATAAAAATGATAGTAATGGAAAAATAGTATAAATAGGTTAGAATTGCTTTAACTTCTTAATCTGGGAGGAGGTATAAACACAGTTCTTGTTCCCTCTAACAAATTTATCGCATTTTCTGGACAGAAGTAAGCACAAACACCACACCCTATACATAATTTTGGATCGCATTCCGCTTTATTATTGTCATCTCCCTGTATTGCTTCTACAGGACACTTTTCGAGGCAAGTACCACATCCAATACATTTGCTCTTATCAATTTTTGCTAAAAAATTAGTTGAGTTTATCATAGCAGTTGTTCCAATTCTCCACCAATCAAAAATTCCGCAACAGCATTTGCAACAATTACAAATACCAGTCTCTTCTTTAGAGAAATCAGAGTGAGGATGCCAAGCTTTATGAACGAGTCCATCCTCTTGAGATTTTTTTAAAATTGCAATTGCTTTATCTTTAGATATCATTCTACCAAAGCCTTGTTCAACCACATAATTAGCAGATTTTCCAAAAGTAAAGCAATTTTCTCTAAGTTCCGTTTGTTTACATGGATTTGATGATAAATCTTGA
>JBHLNW010000012.1:50509-61089 GCA_048941185.1 Promethearchaeota archaeon | reverse complement strand
TTAAAAAGGCAATTTCTGGGAAATAGTAAAATAATTTCTTTCAATCGAGGAAATATATCTCCTTCTAAATTAAAAATTATAGAAGGTCCAAAAGGCTCAAATGGTTATATCTTTGGTGAGATAGATTTAGATTATCCTAGAAAACTAAGAGAAATTCGATTTAAAGAAAAAATTGATAAAACAAAAATAAATGTTAAAATAGTTAATGCATAAATAAAATCAATATTATCCTAAAAGGAAATGAACGAGTCAACAGAATTTAAAAAAATTCTTTTTTGTGGTTTAGAAAGTGGTGGAAAGACATCAATCTTATTAATATTGGATAAAAAATTTAGTTTATTAACAGCAGTTAAACCAACTATAAAGGCAAAAAGAACAATTCATAAAAACACATTATTAGGCACAACTATAGTCCGTTGGGATTTAGGTGGTCAAAAGAATTATAGAAAGATATATTTAGGTGAAAAAAGTAAGTATTTTACTGAAATGCAATCTATTTTTTATGTAATAGACATCCAAGAACCTAAAAAATTTGAAGAGGCTTTAATTTTTCTCAAAGATATAGTTAATATTACCTCGGAATCACCCCCTGATAATTTTCAACTCTTAATCTTACTTCATAAATGTGATCCTGATATTAAAAATAAAGTTGATATTGTTAATAATGTCAAATATTTAGAAAATGAAATCTCTTCCATTATTAAGGATATTAAATTTACTATATTAAAGACTTCTATATATGATGAACCAAGTTTATTGAAAGCTTTTTCCGATGGTGTTTTTTATGCCACTCACAAGTCTAAGATGTTCCAAACTTTACTTAAGGATTATATGGCTAAGACTTATAATAGCTCTACACTTCTATTAGATCAAAATTGCTTTATAATTGCAAGTAGAAGCACAAACCAAGCTTATCAAGAAATTTGTGAATCCATCGCTCCAAGGTTAACTCAGGCATTAGAAAAACTAGAAGAGTGGGAAATAAATACGATTGATATTGTAACCAATATAGAATTTCCAGAAAAACATTCAGAATTTCAAAAAGAAGGAATAATTTTTCTTAGAAAATTAGATATGGGAGATACACGACTATATTTGGTCGCGCTTTGTTTAAATAAGAAAGTAAAAATCAAATCCTATGAATATTTGCCATTATTAGCAGAAAATTTAAAAAATTTGTTAGAAAGCTTTGAATAGATATTGGATATAATCTGAAATTCTCTGCTAGAAATCTGGTTTTTGAATTAAACTTATGTTTTAAACCAAATTTTATGAAAGTTTTTAAAAACTTGAGAAATATCAATGAAATATCAAAAATTTTAAATTTAGAATTTTAGTTTTACTTCCAATCACCTCTCTGCGAGTGGGGTTTAAATAGATATATCTAAAATCAATTTAAACAAAGGTTGAAAAAAATGATGATAAAATCCAATGTAAATAAAGTTTATATAGGACCCAAAGCTCTCTTTGACCCAAATTATATCCCACCGCGTATACTATACAGAGAAAAAGAGGAAAACTCTTTATTTTCGATTTTAAATGATTCGATTTCTGATGAGTTTTGTCTTAACATCCTTTATCATGGAATGAATGGGATTGGGAAAAAAGTAATAGTAAATAAAGTAATAAATGATATTTTAAAAAAAAATAAGAATAGGTTTAAAATTAATAAGATTTGTGTAGATTGCAAAGAAAAAGAAGTTCAAGAATTGATATTTTCATTAATTAATGAAATAACCCGCTTTTGTAATCTTAATCTTGATTATCAAAACATTTTAAACTCAAATCTTGCCAATTTATGGAATACTTTCAAATTTATTTGTACTAAAACGGAATCTCATTTATTTTTTGTTTTTAATAATATTGAATATTTAGAACCCACATTATTTCAAAAATTCTTACTTTTCAGTAAGGAATCAAATATTACATTAATTTCTACCATAAATAAATTTTTAAAACCAGATACAATGGATTTACTTTCTGAATTTGATTTTAAACATAAATTAGACTTTTTTTCATACCATGAGCTTTATTCCATACTAAGACAACGTGCTCTCTTAAGTTTCTCTCATGAAATTGATAAAGATTTAATTAAGTATATAACAGATTTAATTTGCGAAGAATATGTTCCTGTTCCAGGTAAAGGTATTGAGATTCTTAGAGATATATATCCATTTCTAAAAAAGTCAAAGGGGATGTGTAATTTTGAAGTTTTAGAAATATGCCAGAATGAATTTGAAATATTTCAGATATCTGATGAATTTAGTATTATTAATTTCCTTTCTGAAGAAGACTTATTAACCATTATTTTTTTAGATAATCTTTCTAACTTTTTTATAAGTAAAATGAAATATTACATCTCATTAGAGGATTTGTATGAATTATATGAGCTTTCATGTGAATCATTAGATTATAAAAAAAAGAATAGCGAGTTCCAGAACCTGATTGAAAACATATTGAATATAGGGATTATTAAACTTTCGAAAAATAATTTTTCTGAAAAATTTGATGATGATCATTTTCGCAATTGTAAAGGTGATTTTTTCTTTTGTTTAATGAACCCAAAACAAGTTAAAATTATAATTGACACCATTTTTAACCAATCTTATAATAATTTAAATTGAAATCTGATTTTTTTTACAATTTCATTAAAACACTATATATAGATTTAAAATTAGAAAATCTAAATTAGATTTTTTTAATTGGAATAATATATATTTATAGGTGTAATCACACTATTTTTTTAATAATGTGGAAGTTAGATATGGAGGCAAATTTTGACTTACATCAAAAAAATTTCCATGAGTGGTTTCAAATCATTTGGTGATCGAACTGTTACCATTAGACTTTCCAGTGGTTTCACATGTATCGTAGGTCCGAATGGTGCTGGTAAATCAAATATAATAGATGCATTGTGTTTTTCATTAGGAAGGTTAAGTAAGAAAACTATGAGAGCTAAGAGTCTAGAGGACTTGATCTTCGCTGGAGCAAGAGGAAAAAATCCATCCCAAAGAGCTTCTGTGACATTATATTTTGATAATTCTGAAAATGTTTTTCCAGGAGGTACAGAAGATTTCCAAATCACACGTACGATAAAAAAAGGTGGGGGTGGTGGATATAAAATGAACGGAAAAAAAGTTACAAGACAACAAATCCTTAATGCATTAGCAGCAGCAAATATCGATCCAGATGGCAGTAACCAATTTGTTCTTCAAGGAAAAATTGTTGAATTGACTCATATGAATACTGATGATCGAAGAAGATTTATTGAGGAATTAATCGGGCTTCAAAAATATGATGAAATGAAAGATGCAACATTAAAAGAATTAGAAAAAGCTGAGAGGGATTTAGGCCAATTTGAAGCAATCTTTAAAGAAGTATCCACTCAATTGAAAAAAGTCGAAAAAGAGAAAAATGATGCGTTAGCTTGGAAAGAGTTAGATGAAAAAATAAATTTTCTAAATTCACAACTAATTGCACTAAAAATTTCCAAATTGAGAAAAGAGGAGGATGAATTAGAGAAAAAAATTGAAAATTCTTTAAAAATTATCGAAGAATTGCAAGAAAAAATAAATCGACAAGAAGATGTATTAAAACAAGAATCCCTTGTTATGGATAACATTCAAAAAACCATAACAGATAAAGAAAAGGAAAGAGAGGAGATAACAGAGAAAATAACACAAATTAAAACCCAAATTTCCTCTAGTCAAACTACTTTAGATTTAGCAAAAAAATCAATTGATAAATTAACTCAAGAGATTGCAGATTTAGAAAGCAAACAGATGAAGCTTGAGGAGGATCAAACATTTGATTCAATGATAGAAAGTGTATCAAAAGAAATTTTGGAACATGAGGATCAAATTGAAGAAGCTAAAAATGAAATTGAAAAAAGACAACAAATTCAAGCAGAATTAGATGTAAAAATCAAGAATAATGAGGATCAAAAATCTCTTTTTAAATCTGAGATCTCTAAGATAGAACAAATGATTTCTTCAAATAATGCACAAATTAAGATGCTTCGAGGAACCATTAAAAAGAATGAAGAAAAGAAGGAAAAATTAGAAGCTGAATTACAAAAATTGAAAAAAGATGCCGAAAGTATTGATGAAGCCATTGAAGCTGCTAAAAAAGAAGAAGTAGAAAATAGAAAAAGGATAAGCGATTTAAAGTCAAAAATTTCTAAAGAAAATCAAAATCAGAAAGAGTTAGAAAATAAAATTAATACTATTCAAGCTGAAAAGAATAGTTTGAATTCCAAGTTAGCAGATTTGCAAGCATACTTATCATCTTCTACTACAGAAATTAAAATGAACCAGGATAGTATAGAAGAATTAAAAGAAAAGAAAATCTCTATTGAAAAAAAAATAAAAGAATTAAGTAAAGGTAAAGACACAGAAAACGCTGTAAAAGAGTTATTAAAACAAAATGATGATATTAATCAACAATTAAATGAATTAAAGGGTCAATTAAAACAAGAAAATTCAGGATTTAGGAAAAATGAGCAAGATTTAGAATTGATGAGTATGAAAAAATCTTCAATTGATTCTGAAATCAACGATAATAACGCAAAGATTGATATTCTTAATACAGAATTAAAAATACTTATAAAAGAATTAAAAAATTTGGAGAGAGAAAAGAAAAATTTGGAGTTACAAGTAAAATCATTAGATCAGAATCTTACAACTATTAATAGTGAATCGGAGAAGCTTGAAAGTAAGAAAGAAAATGTCCAAAGACGTTTAGAAGAGCTTTCTCAAGAAAGAGAAAATTTGTCTAAGAAAATAGAGGCATCCGAGGATGAATATGAGAAAAATACTAAAGATATAACGGGAATTCTACAGATATTAAATATGCTTACGCAGAATATTAATATCTCAGTAGAATCTATAAAAGCTAATATTCAACAGTCAAATGCAGAGGCAATTGAACTATCTGCAGATGATTTCAAAAAATTTATTCTTGATATAGTCGATATCATGAAAACTGTTGAAGATATTGGAATTGATGAGGAGAAGCATGCTGAAATGACAGAAATGATTAACTCAATAATGCAAACTTTGAAAATGTTTACTGATAATGCTGATGAGACAATTACTCAACTTATTGATAGAGTTAAAGAATCTGCTGATATTGAAGTACAAACTTCGACAGCAACATTTGATAGTTTTGTTCAAGATCTAATGGAAATTCTTGAAAATATCTATCTTTCTTTAAGAAAACTAACCATGTCCAAAAGTCAAGAATTATATAAACAGCTGGAAGAAATCTCACAAAATTTAAAGACTCAAACAAATGATTATAATAAAATTGAAAAAGAGCTTTCTGAAAGCAAACTTCAAGCAAACCATTATGCAGAAAATCTTTCAGTGTTTAAAAACAGAATTGAAGAAATTGATAAAAGAAACATTGAGTTAGATGAAAAAATTAAGAAAGCAGAAATTGAAATAAATGAAAGAGGGGGAATAATAAATAAAAAGCAATTAGAAGCGACAGATCTTGAAAATGCTATAATTAAACTCAAAGGACAAAAAGATACTTATTGGGAAAAAATTTCTAAGATTCAAGAGGATATTGATATCAAACAAAAAGAGCAGGAAGGTTTAAGAGAAAAGCTGCAAGAATTACATGGGATTCAAAATTTATTTGATAATATTGTAGAGATTGAAGAAAATATAGAAAAATTAAACAATCTTATAACAGAAAAGAAAAATTTAATTATTAACACAGAAGAAAATATTAAAAATAATCAAGCTGAACAGGATTCATTACAAAAAAGTATTGATGACCTTATTTTACAAAAAGAAAATTTTTGGGAAATTACAGAGAATTTACGAAAACAAATCGATGAAGAAAATAAAACTCTTGAGGAAACAATGGATCGATTAAGAGCACTTGAAAATGTAATGAGAATTATCAACTCTATAGAAGACATTAAAAAGGAGAATGTTGATGCTAGTAATAAAATAGAAACATGCCAAGTCGAGATACAAAAATTAAATTCTCAAGTCGATGAACATCAGATTAATGTGGATCAAAAACAGCAAGTAATAGATTCTCTAAGAAATGAAAAGACAGAAGAACTTGAATCACAAAAAGTGGCTCAGAAGAGATTAAATAAGTTAAATAAAGATTTACAAAAGTCTCAAGGAAAATTAAATGAATTAAACAAAAATAAGGAAAGAGAACAAAAAATTATAGGATTAACAGAAGACATCAAAAATACTGAAGAGGAGGTTGATTCAATCTCAAAGGAATTAATAACTTTTAAAGAAGAATTGGATAATGCAAATTCAAAAAAAGATGAAAAACAACAGGAGATTGACACATATGTTCAAGAAAAAGACGAATCATGGAAAAAGCAAAAACAATATCAGAAGATTTTAACTGATTTAAATTCAGATCTTTCAATGGAAAATTCAAAAATAAATAATTTTGAATCAAAAAAGATAATGTGTACGGACCAGATTGAAACTCTATTCCAGCGTTCTAAAGAATATGGGTCATTACCTCCTGTAACCGATGATCTCTCAGAAGCGGAGTTGCACTCAGATATCGTAGATTTAACAAATAAAAAGAAAGCTCTTGAACCAGTAAATTTAAAAGCAATTGAACAATATGACGCAGTTAAGGAGAGATTTGATGAAATTGATATGAGACGCCAAACAATTCAACGAGAGAGAAAATCAATTTTAGATGCTATTGATAAAATTGAGTTGGAAAAGACTCGTACATTCATGAAAGCTTATCATGAAATTAATCGGGAATTTTCAAGAATCTTTCAAAAATTATCTCCAGGAGGCTCAGCAAAAATGATTCTAGATAGACCAGATAAACCTTTTGAAGGAGGTATTTCTATCGAAGCAAGACCAAGAGGCAAAAAGATTAGTTCTCTAGAAATTTTAAGTGGTGGGGAAAAAACGCTAGTTGCCTTGTCTTTCATTTTTGCTGTTCAAGAATTTTATCCCGCTCCCTTTTATGTAATGGATGAAATTGATGCTGCATTAGATGGTCCCAATGTACATCGAGTTTCTATGGTTATTAAAGAATTTGCTTCACAAGCTCAATTTATGGTGATTAGCCATCGTGAGGAGAATATAGTAAACGCAGATAGAATTTATGGGGTTTCAATGCAACAAAGCGGAATAACGGATATTTTTAGTGTCGATTTAGAAGAGGAGGCTAAAAGACTGCTTGAACTTGAAGATATTGAACCAACAATTACAGAATGATTGAATTACTTAAAATGGTGGTAAAGTATTTCTGATGACAAACAAAATTCTAAAGTAGAATATAATTTTAATGAATGGACTGTTAAAGAATTAAGAGAATTTGCAACAAAAAATAACATAAAAATACCTTTAAAATCTAAGAAAAAAGAAATAATTGATTTACTTCAAAAAGTTGTATCTCATCCTGAATTTACTGACAGATCTCATGAAATTGAAGAAGTAGTAGAAGAAGAATTAGTAGCTGGATTTGATGATGAGGAGGATCTCGCTTTATTAAGGAAAGAAAAGCTTGAATTAAAATTCTGGCAAAAACCACCATTTTCAAGCTTACTTGATACAGAAATAGCAAAAGAATCAGAAATTGCTTTTTATGATTTATCAAAATTAGTAGATGAATTTTTTAATAAAATGCTTCATGAAGAATTGATAAATTATAAAATTTCTGGGATTGCACTTAAAACTTCGGCAACTCTACATCATTATAAAATCTCAAGCATTATTAGAGAAGAAGAAGAAATTCAAAAAAGAGAAGAGTTAGAGAGATTCAGACAAAAACATTCTAGGTCAATACCAAAAGCATTACCTCAACCAATTCAACCTAAAATGCAAATAGCTACAAAAGAAGAGTTATTTGATGCAATGAGATCTGCAATCATAGAAGTCATGCAAAAAAAAGAGAAATTAAGAAGACAAAGGATTAGAAAAGAAGAACTTGAGCAAAAAAGGATACAAATGAGATCTAAGGCACAACTTCCTAAAGAACTCTTAAAACATATAAGTGGTAGAGATCAAACAATAGAAGAATTACATGAATCATGGTATAACCGAATAAAAGCTACTATTGATTTAAATAATAAAGAATCTAGCTTTTATGATCTCGGGGAGATTATTAAACATGAAGAACAGAGTAGTATTGGAAGGAAATTTTCCTATGTTCGAATGTTTTTAGCATTAATGTTCCTATCAACTGCTAATAAATTAACATTATCTCAGGATGAAGATTTTAAAGATATCTCTATCAATATTAGATAACAAAACATTATTAAATAAAAAATAAATTTGGTGTTTTTTTTTGGGAGAAAATCCTGAAAATAATTTTAAAGATGAATCAGAAAGAGAATATGAAGAAATAGAAGAAAATCATCATTTTGAACAATTAGAATCAGAAACCTTATTAGAAGAAAAAACTGCGAAAAATCAAGAATCTGAAGGCGATTTAGATTCTAGTCTTATTGAAGATGCGAGCGAAGCAACAATTCCAGATGAGGAATTATTAAAGCAGCAAGTTAGAGAGTTCCATCGAAATCTAATTGAAGCATCTCTTTATGCTGCGGGAAGTCCCTTAACAATTGAAGAGATATCAACAAAATTAGAATTTCCAAAAAAAGAAGTAGAGGAATTAGTAAATGAGTTAGCTTTCGATTATTTAGACCGTTCTACTGCTTTGGTTATTGCCCAAATCGGAGAAAGATTCCAAATGCAGATTAAACCAGAATTCACAGAAAAAGTATCAAAATTTGCAAAAGGGGGAGCGATAGCAGAAAAATATTTAAGAACTTTAACTGTGATTGCTTTGAAACAACCTATATTAAAGTCAACACTGATTAAAATTAGGGGCACTGGTGCCTATGAACATGTGAAGTATCTTATTGATAATGGATTTATAGATGCTGTAAAAAAGGGAAGATCTCACGCTCTAACAACTACAGATAAGTATGCTGACATGTTTGGGTTACCAAAAGATAAAACTGAATTGAAGAGAGCTATGGTTACTCAATTAGGAGTAGAGGACTTGTCAGTTAGAGAATCACAGGTTGAAAATGAAGAGGAATTAACTAGTGAACCAGAACTAGAAACGGGAGAATCTTTAACTAATCAGTTTTTCATTGATAAAGAAGAGGAAAAAGAATAGGAATAATTCAATCTTCAAAATTCTTTCTATTTGAAAAAATATGTAGAAATGTTCAATTCTTCAAAATCGTATTTTAAATCTGGCTTATCTTTAATGGAGTTTTCAATAGATTTATCCATGATTTCTAAGTTTTTTATTCTTATTGTATTTTTGATATCTTCCTTTAGACTTTTCAAATAAATTACATCATTGTTACCAGTTAAAATAATTACTTTTGACAGTTCTTGATTCAAAGGTATCTGGAGTTTTGATTTATTCATTCTTAAAGACTTAATTATTTCAAATCCTAATCTCCCTTTCTCGGTTAATTCTTTAGATAAATTTTCGTAGGGAGTTGGCCATTTTTCTAAATGTATAGATTTTGATCCTATAAATCTTTTGTACAGTATTGAATAAATTTCCTCAGAAATGAATGGCATCAAAACAGAAAATACTTTCAATATTTTGTAAAAAAGATTTAAAGCATTCTTTAAGGAAGCTTTTCTGAATTTTTGATCTTCGAGATAAAACTTATATTTTATTGCTTCAATATAGTTATCACAAATATCATTCCAAAAGAATGACCGTAAAACCATAGTAGCTTCATGCCAATTGTACTCATTAAAATAATTAAGAATCAAAGCTATATTTTTATTGAATTCAGAAAAAAAGTAACTATCTACAGCGGACAAATCCTTAGAATTAATATTAAGACTATCAATTTCGATATTATTCAAATTTAGATATAAGAATCTATAAGCGTTCCAGATTTTAGTAATAAATCTTGAAGCACCGATTAATTGTTCGTATATTATTCCATACTTCTTATTGAATTTATCTTCTGGAAGACTTCCTTTTTCCTTTATGATAAATTCAAGAGAAACGGGTTGCTTAGATTGGAGATTAATCCAAGAAAATTCAAATGGATAATCATCTCCCAATGAACCCATAGCAGCCCAGTATCTAATAGCATCAGCTCCAAATTTTGGCATAACCTCATCTGGTGAAACTGAATTTCCAAGACTCTTAGACATATGACGACCATCTGGACCAGCAACCATCCCGTTTATCATAGCTTCATAAAATGGTGATTTTCCTGTTAATTTTTTACATCGAAACAATGTATAAAATAACCACGTTCTGATTATCTCATATCCTTGAGGACGATGAACCTTAGCTTTAAGATAAGTTCTCTCATAAAACGATTTATCTTCTTCCCATTTTGCAATTTCCAATGGGCTTATACTTGAATCAATCCAACAATCACATATATCCTTTTCTCCAACAATTTTTTTACTTTTACATTTTGTGCATTCTTTAACAGGTGGAGACTTTTTTACAGGGTCAAGAGGTAAATCATCTCTTTTTGCGGGAAAAATTTCACCACAATCTTTGCAATACCAAAATGGAATTGGGGTTCCAAAGACTCTTTGACGTGAAATTACCCAATTCCAATCTAA
>JBHLNW010000012.1:0-50409 GCA_048941185.1 Promethearchaeota archaeon | reverse complement strand
CCACAATCTTTGCAATACCAAAATGGAATTGGGGTTCCAAAGACTCTTTGACGTGAAATTACCCAATTCCAATCTAAGCCTTCAGCCCAATCTAGTAATCTTTGTTTTTGCTTTTTTGGATACCATTTCATTCCTTCCGCGGATTCGATTATTTCTTGAATAAAATCTTTTACATTAATAAACCACTGATAAACAGGTAAATATTCAATAGGTTTTTGGCAAGAAGGTCGTTCAGAATGAACAATTATACTATGTTCATAATCTACTATTTTCTCAATTAATCCCTTTTTTTCAAGATCTTTAACAATTTGTTCTCGAGCTTCCATTATGGTTAAACCCTGATATTTAGAGTTTTGGTTCATATGGCCATCTTCCGTAAATATCTGTATTTCATCGAGATTATATTGTAATTTCCATTTAATATCCATCTCATCTCCATAAGTACAAACATACACAACCCCAGTACCAAAATTCATATCAACAGTTTTATCCATATAGACTTGAACTTTACGGTTTGTAAAGGGAATTTCTATCTCAGCAGCAGATAGATCATAATAACGCTCATCATTCGGATTGACCATTATAGCAACACAAGCTTCCATATATTCTGGTCTTGTGGTAGCTATCGTTACAAATTCATTTTCTCTCCCAACAATAGGCAATTTCATATACCATAGCTTTCCTTGTTCTTCTTGATATCCTACTTCTGCTTTTGCTACGGAAGTTTCGCAATTAACACAGAAATGTGTTGGAAATTTGTCTCGATACAACCAACCCTTCTTGTAAAAATACAGAAGTGATAATTGAACTTTAAATTTATAATCATCATCCATAGTTCGATATGTGTATTCCCAATCAGAAGAATATCCCAACTCATCGTACTGTCTCCTCATATTCTTTATATTCTCATCTACCCATTTAACACACTTTTGTAGAAATTCATCTCGCTGATGTTGAGAGATACCATACTTTTTTTGTACCGCGAGCTCCACAGGAAGCCCATGACAGTCAAATCCTTGGGGGAAATACACGTTTTCTCCTTTCATTTTATGATATCTAGCAACAAAATCAATCCATGAATGATTTAAAATGTGTCCCATATGAAGATCTCCACTTACAAAAGGAGGAGGAGTATCTATAGTAAAAATATCACCTTTTTGATTAAGATCAAACGAATAGATTCTTTGATCCTTCCAATTTTTAATCCATTTCTTTTGAATTTCGTTAAAATTAAACCGTTTAGGATATGACTTCTCTTGTGCCATCTATAATCGCTTTCTGATATATTATAATAGAATGGACCTGACGGGAATTGAACCCGTGACCTCTTGAATGCGAATCTTGAAATTAAGTATCTTACTTAATAGGATCAAGCGATCTTCCACTGATCTACAGGCCCAACTATACTTTTTATTTAATTATATTGTTAAAATTAGAATACCTAAAATTTTTTATTGTTTTTCTTAAATTTTTAAAAAATTAGGATTAATATTGAGTTCTCGCAATTATATCATTTTGAGCCGCATTTGTGAGCTCTGTAAATAAGACTGAATAACCAGCAATTCTTACTACTAAACCCCGATAATTTTCAGGATTTTGTTGGGCTTTACATAACGTCTCTTTACCAATAACATTGAATTGAATATGATATCCTCCTTTAGGTTTAAAATATGATTTTACCAGAGGGATAAATATATCTTCCTTAAGAGAATTTGGATGAAAATCCAAAAGCAATGACGTTCCATTTGTTATAAGTTCAGTATTTAATTTTTTGACTGAATTGAGGATTGCAGTAGGTCCTTTTTTATCTCTTCCATTAGTAGGACCAACCCCATTTGAAAGCGCATCTCTAGACTTTCGACCATCCGCTGATGCGGCTGTCCATGTTCCAAACGCTATATGAAAAGAAGTAGAATATACGCCAGGATTAAATATTCCCGCACGAAAATTTTTATATTTCGAAACTTCATCACAATACTCCCTTACAATATCTATAGCAATTTGATCTACATAATCATTGTCATTTCCAAATTTTGGAACTTTGTTAATAAAGAGTTCTCTCCACTCAGATCCCTTTTTCCCTAAATAATTTCCTCTATAATTTTTCATAAGTATTTTTACTATGTCCTCAAATGATATAATCTTATCTTCAAAAACAAATTTTTTAATAACCGCTAAACTATCTGCAACTGTTGCTAGACCAATTAATTGGGGGCCGGTAAAATTGTATATAGCCCCCCCTCTTGTTACATCTAGGCCACGATCAATGCAATTATCGACAGTTGAGGATAAATAAGGCTGAGGATTTATTTCAGCTATAGTCTTATCAAGGGTATTCATTGTTAAAACCATATTTTTAATGAAAAATTTCATTTGTTCTAAAAGTGAGTTCCAAAGATCTTGATAAGATAGGATTTCTTTATCATTTTTTATTCCAATTTGCCTTCTGATAAACATATCGTTTCCATTTGTCAATGCTAATTCCAAACATTTCACAATATTGAGCTGACATGCATTTGTCGAACCAAATGATTTACTTGGGTGTTGGGGTTCTACACATCCAATTGCAGCATACTCACGTGCATCTTCAAGAGTAAAACCACGCTTAACAAGCCCTTGAATCATTATATCATCATTAAATAGAGCTACACTTGTGCCTAATTTAACTGATTTTGCAACTTTACTCAAAAACTCTTCCGGAGTGTCTTTATGAACTCTTATTGAAAATGTTGGTTGAACTGTTTGTAAACGCGAGTATGCATCTAAAATAATATATGACAAATCATTCGTCGCATCATTTCCTTGTCGGTCTAGTCCTCCAATAGTGACATTTTCTGTGATTGGGGGCCCCTCTCCTGCATTAATTGCTAAATAAAAAACGTAATTCCACAAAGTAGTTAACTTCAAGAAGAAGCATTCAATCAAAAATTGAACCTCTTCTTTTTTTATAATTCCCCTATTCATATCATTCACATAAAATGGATAGAGTAATTGGTCAAGACGCCCAATACTCACAGCATATCCTCCATCTTCTAATCCACATATAAGATGATTGAAATATACTAGTTGTAGTGCTTCTTTAAAATTCTTTGGTGCATTTCCAGAAATATTTGAACAAATTTCTGATATTTCTAGCAATTCCTCTTTACGTTTCGGTTTAGGTTCATCTTCTGAAAGTTTTTTTGCTAAAGAGGAAAATCTCTTTATAAAAGATTTAGCAGCATTACACACAATAATGACAGACTGCAAAAAATCTTTTTTTTGATTATCATTTGGAAAATCAATCGTCTTGTTTTTTGCTCTTTTAATTAGACCATTTAATCCAAATTTTAAAATATTTTCATGTCCTGGGAAAAAATGGCCAATTCCATTAGTTAATTCGGTTTCGACTAAAAAGACTAATGTATCCATAATTTGTTTTACTTTTGGTTCTAAGCTTTTTATAAATTGCTCTTTTAAAGTATACTCCTCATTTTTCCAATATGGAATAATTATTTCTTTCAAAATTCTTTTTTCTTCTTCTTTAATAAATGACTTCTGTGCTGGGCGTTTGTCATAAGTGTCTACATCCTGTTCTATAAAATCTACTCTAATTTCAGGATATAAAGGGGTTCCAACAAATTTACTACACCTATTTCCAACAACGAATTCATCTTCCCAGATTCTTATCGACATATTTGTTAATATATGGTCTAAAGCTTTTGCAAAACGAATAATTGGCTTTTCTCTTTTTGTATTTTTATATGATTCCGTAATTAATTTAGCTCTCTCAATGCAAATTTCACGTGGTTGCATAACTACTTTATCTTTCATTTTTAATATTCTTTCTTTATAAAAAGAAGGAGGAGGTTGTTCTAATTGCATATATATCCCTAAATATTATCAATTATTCAGATTAATTAAAAATAAAATTGCTTTATTTAATAAAAGTTTTTGTTATATTTCTTCAGAATACCTCTGGAATATTAGAGATTTAAATAAATTTCATCAAATGATTTTTAGTTCCCGGAGAAAATAAAAGATTATTCTTATTTTTATCTCTAAATCTATTAATTGCTACTTCTAAATATTCTATATTCGAATCAATTCCAATAAATTTTCTGTTTAAAATACTACATACTATTCCTGTTGTCCCTGATCCTACAAAAGGATCTAATACCCAATCTTCTTCATTGGAGGAGGATGATATTATTCTATTTAATAATTCTAAAGGTTTTTGGGTTGGATGCTTACCAAATTCTTTCTCTTCCTTGGGAATTAAAGGTATCGACCAGACGCTTCTCATCTGTTTATCTTTATTTTTTAACTTATCTTTAGGATTATTCCAAATCTTCATTTTTTCATAATTAAATATGTGTTGAGACTTTTTGGAATTTCGAGCCCATAAAACAACTTCATGACTATGTGTGAAATACTTACATGATAAATTAGGGGGTGCATTCGGTTTATACCAAACTATTGAGTTAATTATGTCATATTCATTTTTTTCTAGTAAATATCCTACTTTATAGATATTATGTAAAGTACCAGAAATCCAAATAGTTCCATTTTCTTTCAGTACTTTTTTACATGCTTTTAACCATGTATCTATAAATTTAACATCCGCTTCAAATCCTTTAGATTTATCCCAATCTCCCTTATTTACTGAAACCATCTTACCTGATGAACAGGTAATCCCATCATTAGAAAGAAAATAAGGTGGATCAACATAAATTAAATCAAATTTGTTAATATCAAATTGTTCTAGGATTTCTAATGCATTTCCATGATACAAAATGAAATTATTTTCTTGAAAATAAGGCTTTATCATATTAAAGCAAAATTCTATTAGAAACTATATAAAGTTCCATTGATTTGATTAAGAAAATATAATATCTTTTAATTATTAACTTTAAAGTTTAATATTAACAAACACTTAATATTCATGTAAGAAAATCGTTAACTTATTTAAAACAAATTTAAGATTTAGACATGATAAATAAACAAAGATTTGAAGAGTTATTTAATCAACACATTATTAAAGACATTTCCGAAGAACAAATTGATATAGTTCTTTCAGGGCAATATGGCAAAGCATTAGAATTATTAAGAGATGCAGAGTCAACTGGATTGTTTCCTTCTTTAGTTGGACCTCCTGGAGTTGGTAAAACTATTTTATGTAGATATTTTGCTAGTTTAAGGGCTAAAGAGAAGAAAAATAAGAGTTTCCATTGGTTAACTATGGATGAAAGTATTAAACCTTCTCATTTTGTTGGCTCATTTGACCCAGCAATTACTTTAAAGAAAGGATTTGTTTTGGAAGCTTTTAACCCCGGACCATTGTTAAATGCTATGTTAGAAGGAGGAACTTTCTTAGCAAATGAAATTAATAGAGCAACAGAATATTCTCAAAATACTTTATTAGAGCCTTTAGAAGAAGCATCTATAGGAATTCCTCATCTAGGGCGAATAAAGGCTGATAAGGACTTTTTCTTCATATGTGCAATGAATCCGGAAGAATTATCCGGAACACATCGCTTATCTGAAGCATTAAAAGATAGAATAAAAGTTTGGATTAAATTGACATATCCAGATAAATCCACCGAATTAGATATTATAAGAATTAACTTACCTGAACATTTTATAATTGAAGAGTCGGAATTAGAATTAATATATTCGATTATAAAAGAAACTAGACAGAACAAAATTGACATTGAAATACCTGCTTCAATAAGAGCAGGTATTGCCATTGCTAAACTATTAGCTAGAAAAAGAATCATTGAGAAGGAAAAAAAAGTCAAAGAAAAAGAATCTGTGTATATTTATCTTTCGGAAATTGCCCGACACGTCCTACTCGGAAGTATAAAACCAAAGCCTGGTGTAAAAGCCGAAAATGTTATAGAAAATATTATTCATAAGACTTTAGGAGGGTAAATTATTGGGTGTATTTCCTGAGAACCCATGTGAATTTGCTGTAGAATTTATAAGAAGGATGAGGAATCATCCAGATATAATCCAAATGCCATCCCCAAGGCAAGTATTATCTATACCAAATTTAATCATATCAAGATATTATAGAAAAGGTTCCATTACTCCGAATGATTTTATAGAAATTAGTACTGTCACCTCCTTTCCAGATAACCAAAATTTAGCCAAAGATATTGCCTTTGAGATTCTTTTTCCAAATTATAAGAAGGATTTAATGAAATCATTTTTTATAGAAAGTGAGAGCGATAATTTTGAAGAAGAATTAAAAAATTCCACCATCAAATCAGAATTAGATCAATTACAGGACCTAATAGATGAAATTGAAATATCAAAATCAATTGATACAAATATTATTCCTCAAATGGAAAAATTTATTGATGAATTAAATCAAAAGAGGAATGAAGATCCATATAAATCTGCACTTAATTTCTTTAATGACGATTCTGATTTATATAAAGAAGAAATAACATCATTTGAGAAATTAATTGAAGAAGCAAAAAAAAGAATGCTTCAAAAAATTAATTCTTTAGATCCTAAGGATCTCAAAGCAGGCACTAATTTAGGATTAAATAATCTAATCCAAGAACAATCCTTGAGAGAATGGGAAAAAATTACAAGTAAAGCTCTAAATAATCAGAATATTGAAGATGATTTAAAGAATTTATTGAAATCAGGGAGTTTAGAGGATTTGCTTCAATCAATGAAATTTTTAAAGGATACTAATGCCATTTCTAAAGAAAAATTAGGAAATCTGAAAAATGAACTTCAAAACAAGATTGATAATTTGGACCAATTATTTCAGTCAGCAAAACATTTAGGAGAGACTCCAAATTTTAATCTAGATAAAATTTTAAACAATAGTATGAAAAAATCTTCATTCGAACATAATTTCAATGTAGCGAATTCACTTGATCAATTTTTTGGTACTGATCTAAGATCTTCACTTTTAAATAACTTTGATCAACAGTTTAAAGATTCCCATATGAATCTTTCACTTGATACCTTAACGAAAACTGCATTTGCAAACAAATCTTGGAATTCATTATTCAATCAAGCGCTGAAAAATGCTATTAACGAGGCTTTAAATCAGAGTAAAAATTTTGAAGCTTTTAAGACTCTAACTCATCAATTGCAACAACTCGCTAATAGTTGCCCAAATATGCATTGTAGCCAAAAAATGGTGCAGAATCTTCCAAATCTTGTTTCTTTAACTTTAGAATCTTGTGAAACTCCTTACCAATTAAGAGATGCAACAGAATTTCTGAGAAAAATTGGAATGAACCTAGAATCAGAACTTATAGAGAAAGTAGGAAAGAAACTTGAAATGCCAGACGATGAAATTTTTGAATTAATTGAACCTACTTATCAATTGTTAAAAAAATTAATTGAAAAAAATAAAGCAAATTTTGATAGAATAAGCAATTTAATGAATCAAATTCACGACCAATTAAACTATGAGAGAATAAAAGAATTAACTGCCAGCGCATTAGCTTCTAATAACAGAGATGCCTTAGGTGCTTTGGGAAACTTTAATTTAAGAGATGCTCTAAAAAGTGCTCAACAAATTGGAGGTCAAGAAGGAGAAAACAAAATGATTTCATGTTTATCCGCAGGGAATGGGGAGAATCTTCTTAAACAATGGTTTATTCATCGAAATAACTTGCAGGAAACTACAAAACAAAAAGTAAAAGAATTAGCTAAAAAAATGTTGATTGAATTAGGTATATATTATTCAAGAGCACATCTAGGAAGTTCTACAACAGGTCCAATTCCAATAAATATAGTAAGACCATATTCTATAGGAGATGATTTTGAAAATATTGACCTTGAAGAGACTTTAAACAATATCTTAGAAAAAGGAAAGAAATTAGATCATATAAAATATGATGATTTTTTTGTTTTTGAAACTGCTAAAGGACTAAGAACCGCTTGTTTTGAGCTCGATATTTCAGGTAGTATGACTGGAGATAAACTCGCATATATGAGTATTTGTATTACTATGCTGTGTTACGGAATGCGTAAAGATGAGCTTGGTATTACTTTTTTTGAGTCAAACACTCATGTTTTAAAAGGATTAGAAGAAAAAATTGATTTAGAAAAATTAGCAGATGAGCTTCTTTCTGTTACTGCTCAAGGGGGTACTAGAATTCAAAGTGCCATAGAGTGGGCAAATAAACAATTTAAGGAATATTCAAATTCGCGTGAAAAACTAAATGTATTATTTACTGATGCCGAAATTTTTGATATTAAAGAAGCCATAATAGAATTTAGAAAGATGCGTTCATTAGGCGTTGATTTCATATTAGTATGTCCTGAAACTTCATTCAATTTAAAAGAAGCCAAAAAAATGGTAAAAGTTGCAGGAGGGCAATTACTTACCATAAGTGAATGGGATGAATTTCCTAAATTAATATCAGAAATAATAAAATCAAGATTCTAAAAAAATGGTTGATAATTCAATATCAAGTCTAATAATTGATAAATTTGGTTTAAATTTATATCAGAAATCCCTTAAGTTTCTTTCAAATAAAATCAATTTAATTAAAACTGAATCAGATCCCATACTTATTAGAAGTCTTATTTTAGACAATGAGCGTGAATTTCATCTTATAATAGATGAAATGAAGTACGAAATTTTTCATGATTGTCCTTCATTTCTAATTTATTCTGAAAAAAACAAAAAGATTTGTGTTCATTTAATAAAGTTGTTGTCTTTAATTAAAACTACTATTGCTAGAAAGATATTAGAGAACTTCAAGAGTTATGATTTGACTTCTGAAGATTTAGGATCACAGAAAAAGAGTAAAAATTTTCTATTATTAGCTAATAGTTGCTTTAAAAGTAATAATTGTGTAGAAGCACTAAATTATATGAATAAAGCTATTTATAATCAATTTGAAACTGACAATATTATTGAAACCTATATAAAAACAGCTATTGATAATAGTTTATTCATTGAATTTTTTGGATTTTTACAGAATGGATATGAGAATGAATTACAAAAACATTTCATGAAGTTTAACATTTATATTGAAAAGGGATTTAAAAAATTTCTAAATACTATATCTGAATATTCTTTTTTTGATCTACTTAAAATTATTGAATCTATAAATTATATACTGAAATTTAAAGACTTATCGTTTATAGCTCCCCATTTTAGCAAATTAAAAACTTTGATAAATAGTTCTAGTTTTAATAATCAATATTTTGCGACTTATCTAATAAAAAAGAACTTTGAAGGTTTAGTTCAACTCAATCCTTTATTTAAAGAATTAATATCTGAGAATTCATTAAATTCTCTAAAATCCGAACTAGTAAGCTATTTTTATTCTGAAATTGATAATTTTTGCATAATTGATAAATTAAAGTTATTGAAAAAACATTTTCGAGTCATAAGTATTCCAAATGAAGAGTATTACGATGAATATAAGAAATATAAAGCAGAAATTAAGGAATTGGAAAGAAAAGTTTACCTAAAAAAATTTTCATTCTTAAAGTTGTTGATGGAAAAACATAACATTAAAAGAGCTAAGGGGGAGTTTAGGAAAAAAAGAAACACTTATATAATTAAACATGATGATGATAATTTAAAAAATCCGGTATATCATTATATAATTTCCCGTATTGGCTTTTTTGGATTGAATGATCAAATAATAAAGTCATCTGAAATAGGAATCAATTATTTTATAATGAAAGAATTATTCTTAGATGATCTCAGTAATTTTCAAGATGTTTATTATTATCGACAGCAATTTTGGGGAGAAATAGATGATTATGAAATTAAGTCAATTAATGGTTTATCATTACTAAGTGAAAATATCGAATATAATTATAATATAGTCCATAAAGAATCAGAAGATATTATGGTTATTGAATGGGATCTAGCAAATAAGCCAATTCAAGGAAGTGTTGTTACTGCCTATGGTTCTCAAATAATTATACCTGATTACAATAATCCATTATTTCATGATTTAAAGCCATTTGATCTTTGTTATTGTAAAAAAACACCGGTTAAAATTGAAGGTAATATCATTAAAACGATTAACGTAATTACTAAATGCTCATTTAAAGACGTAATTGAGAGTATTTCTAAAGGTATGGAATATATAGAAGGATATTATCCATTATCACTTATAAAAGCAGTATTAAGTAAAGAGATTAATCCTTTCCAAGCTAATGAAATTGTAGTTAATAATGCAAATAGGTTATTTGTACCTAACTATAATGTCTTTATTAAAGCATTTAACAAATTTTTGTTTAACTATATTTTTAAAGAGAGAGATCACATTTTTGATGAATTACAAAAAGATATTGATATAAATACTAACCAAATTTTATCCTTATTAAATGTAAATAACGAATTAGCTGGATTAGATCTACCCTATACTGAAATATTAAAAAGTACTATTTACACTAATCTTAGTCTAAAAGAATACAAATCAAAATTTTTAAAAGAAGTTCATTCTATTATTAGAGATTTATTAAATACTCGTGAAATTGGGAGTACAATAATATTTGATTTGAAAAAAATGCAAAATACACCCTTTTTTAAGTATTCTAGCAAAATCCTTGAAATTCGAAAAAATGAGTTTGAATCTTCAGAAATTGTAAGATACTTTGATAAAGGTAGAGTTTTTTATGATATGTCCCGAATTTATGAAACGTATTATGGTAGAAAATTCTTTAAAATCCTTCAATCTGAGCAGAAATTGAACATTAAGCCAGATAAATTTAATAAGTTCCGTGATTTTAGTCACAAATTAAATCTGAAAATAAAAATTATTGACGCTTGAAAAATAAATAATAAATTATTGCTCAAATTGTAATTTTCCGTAAACAGCATCATGACCAGGTATAAACCAGAATTTTCCATTTCGGATTTTTTCAATAGCGTCAATTAGATTTTCAGGTATATTATCAAAATTACTTTTACCTTCCCAAATAGCATATTCACTATCATTATTCTTTACTAGTTGGTGGTATATAGATAAGTTGTTTCTCTCATATTCATTTCCTCCTAAAATATTTGAAATTATTTGTAGTAGTGGGACAATATATTGAAAGTTTAATTTGAAATGATTTACTTGATCACTTAAATCTTGAACTCGAGCCAAAACTCCTTTAGTTAATCTTTTTTTACAATAAGGACAATTCTCTATATTGATTTTTGGGCTACAATAATAATCAATATTATTAATGTGTCTTTCTGGTCTGTGACCATTATAGTAATATTTCCCTTGTGATGGTTTAAACTCATAGGTCTTAAGAATTTTGTTTCTTTTAAGGGAATCTATAAGATTGGGGTAATCTAATTTATTAAGCTTGATCTTTGTTGCTTCTCTTCCTAATCTATGAAAATTTGTGGAATGACTATCAGAATTAGATATAATTGACACCCTATTTAATTCTGAAATGCTTCTTATCATTAAGGGATCTGCGCTCAATCCCGTTTCAATGCAATTAATATAATTCATTCCATAACCCAAAGCTTCTTTCAAGGTGTTGAAATGAGGTTGATCACCAAAAATGCCAAAATAAGGAGTAAGTATATGAGCAGGGATTACTTCAATATCCTCATCAATTGATTTCAATCCAAAAATTAGATTCTCTGCTGATAAATAGATCTTCGGTCTACCATCATTTTTTAAATTCCCAAATTTTGATAAAAATTTAATTGCTTCATCTAATTTATCAAAATTCGGAAAAAGAAGGATGAAATGCACTTTTTTTAAATTCGAATTATTGTTCCAAATTGCTTCAATTTCTGTCTGTAATATAAAATTAACATTTGGTAAATTTGAAGAATAAAATATTCCTTTCGAATATTCAATTAAATTATTTTTCAGTTCAGTTAACCATACAGGGTGTAAGCAATCACCAGTTCCTACTAATTGAATTCCCTTCACATTACAATTAAATGCAATTTTATAAATGTCAATTCTTTTGCTTGCACCTCCAGAAAATTTACTATGAATATGCAAATCGCAGATTTTATTCATGTCTTTGAATCAATTTGGTTGAAATTTAAAATAATATTTCAATCAACTTATTTAAACTATAAATAAAAAACAGAATCGAAAAAAATCTTAGAAATTTGTCATAAATATTTATCATTTCATCATTGTTGTAAAATTGAATTTGAAAACCAATAATTATTGTATCATTATTTTTTTTATTAATGCATAAATTTTATTTACATAGAATCTGAAAGTTTAATTGAAAAATAGTACTTAAAATTATTAGAAGATGACAAAAAATAATTTTCAGCACCCTTCAAAGGATATAACTGAAAGTAAGGGCACTATTCTTAGAGGTAAAACAATTTGTATGTGTTTAACTGGTTCAGTAGCAGTAATATCCTCTCCTATTGTAGCTAGAGAACTTATGAGATTAGGAGCTGAAGTGATTTGTGTCATGTCTAAAGCAGCTACCGAGCTAATTAATCCCGCTTTAATGGAATGGGCAACAGGAAATAAAGTTATCACTTATTTAACTGGAGCTGTTGAACATGTCTATTTAGCAGGTGAGAGACCCAAAAGTGTGGGAAAAGCAGATCTAATCCTAATATGCCCTGCAACTGCGAATACGATCTCAAAAATTGCGTGTGGAATCGATGATACACCTGTTACGACAATAGCTTCAACTGCGTTCGGGTCTTCTATACCAATAGTAATAGTACCAGCAATGCATGAAAGTATGTACAAACATCCTATTTTAGAAAAGAATGAAAAACGATTACGTGAATGCGGAGTAGATATCTTAGGTCCCAGAATTTCAGAAGGTAAAGCTAAAATAGCAAAAATTGATGATATAATTGATAGGGTTATAGATTTATTAGTCACAAAGAAGGACTTAGAGGGAAAGAAAATCCTCATAACTGCAGGGCCAACTAGAGAAGCAATAGATTCAGTTCGATTTGTTTCAAATAAGTCATCAGGAAAAATGGGAGTTGAATTAGCTAAAGAAGCTTCTGCTAGAGGTGCTGATGTAACCTTAATAGCTGGTGAATGTTCGGTAAAACTCCCAAATTATATAAAAACAATACATGTTGTTTCAATAGATGATTTTATAAACGCCGTTAAAGATGAAATCTCATTAAATTCTTATGACTTTTTCATTTCAGCTGCAGCTGTAAGTGACTACAAACCAGTTGAACACATTGAGGGAAAAATCTCTTCTGATAATGTAGAAGAACTACAAATTAATATGAAATTAACCCCTAAAATAATAAATGTTGCTAGGAAAAAAGATTATAACTTATTTATTGTAGCATTTAAAGCAGAAACTAATGTATCTAAAAGCGAATTAATAGAACGCGCTTATAATAGACTCATTAAATCTGAAGTTGATTTAATTGTGGCAAATGATATTGGTAGAGAAGATATTGGTTTTAATAGTAAATATAATGAGGTTTTTATCATAGATAAGAAGAAACGAATTATTCATGTTGAGAGAAATACTAAACGATATATAGCATCGAAAATTATTGATGCAGCTATTGAAACTTATCAAAAAAGAAATTCTTGAATTAAGGACATAGATAATTTTGAAAAATTTTTTGGATTTAGATTCACTTATTTTCATTAAATAAAATCTGATGAAAATATTTAAATATTAGTTTATTTACTGTAAACAGTGAATATAATTATACAGTACGATTATATAATTGAAAACTAAAGAATAAAGGTATAAATCTGATATTTTATGGTTTTAGTTATAAATTTACTACTAATATTAACTGTATATATAGATTGTTTTATTAAGATTAATTGAAGAAAATATTACACGAGTGCGTTCAAAATTACATCAAAAGAAGAAGGTAAAATAAAAGAAGGAACAATAGCTGAGTACATGCGTAAGCGGACTCAACTAGTTGGTTTTGAATTTGGATATTGGAAACATGTTCAATATTGTGCTGAATTTATTGATAATGCCTTAGACGCAATCGAAAGTTTTCAATGGAAAGAAAAACAAAAGCCAGATTCAAAAATCAAGTTTTCTTTAGATCAGGAATTATTTTTAGAAAAATTTTCTGTACTTGAAACAGCGAAAGAAGAAAAAAAATCTCAACATTTAAATAATGAAGCAAAGCAAACGTTAATGCAGGAATTAGGTATTAACTCTATTGAACCAATTCAACCTTATATTCAAGAACCAGAAGAAAAAGAGGAAGAGTCTGGAGAAATAATTGATAAAGAAGAATTGGAAATAGAGGAAGAAGTTAGGCGAATAATAGATGATATGCAAGAAATGATTAAACCTGTTGAATACATTATTGATGTAGAGCCAATAGTGGGGGTTAGAATTAGAGAATTTGAAGCACAATCATTTTTAACTTCTGAAATAAGTCAAAAAAATATCATGAGTTATACTTTTGAAATTTTTGATAACGGAACAGGAATGTCAAAAATTGATTTAAGAAAATTTGGTAGATACCTGGCCTCATCAAAATCTATGGAATTAAAACAAACTCGAGGTAGTCAAGGTTTCGGAGCCCCAAGTGCATTCAGTGATGCTCAAAATACAACTGGTAAACCTATTATTACAGTATCGAAATCAGCCGATAATGTATATGCAACAGTAACAGAATTTTTTACTACATCTAAAAATGAGAAAAAATATTTAATTCATCCGACTGATATTGATAGCTTTTTCCTTCATGGTACATACATTAAATTAAATTATTTAAATGTAAAATATGTTAAAGGTTATGTTGAGAAATATATCGAAGAAACTGCTTTTATGAATCCTCACGTTACAATTATTTATATTGATCCAGATGGAAAGGAAAAAATTTATAGAAGATTAGCAATTTCCTTCCCAGACGAACCTAAATATGCTAAACCACATCCTTCGTCCGTTAATATAGGGGATCTACAAGATTTAATCACAAAATCAGAAAATAAATCGATTTCAGCATTTTTACAAGATAATTTTGTAAGAATGAGTTCAAAAACAGCAAAGGATATTGTTGAAATTGCTGAAGCTGATTTACAGGATCGATTGAATTTACTTATTCTAGAAGATGGATTTGTGAATTTATCGCAGAAAAAAACAGATGCAATAAATTTTATGACATATGAAAAACGGGTTTTTGGTCGATCTGATAAACCTAGAGATAAATTAATTATTTATCAAGTTGAATCAGAGGACCTAAAAGAGAGTTATTGGAATTTAATCTCGAATTATAATAAATTCAATAAAGATCATGAAAAAATAAATAAAGAAATAAAAAAGTTAAATAACCGCATTGAAAAAACTGAAACGCAAAAGGAAATAAAAAATATTGAAAAGGAAATTAAAACTCTATTGGAAAAGATAGATGATATTAGAAAACAAAAAGATAAACTTAAATTAGATTTAAATAAATTGTTTAAAAACTCACAAGAAGGATTGGTTGAGTTAAAAAAATTAAAAAATAGAACAGACTTTGAAGACCTTTTAAATCAAGTTCTCATCTCTAAAGTCAAACCTAGTGAATTAACAAAAGAAATGTTTAATTCCTTGTTCCTAGCTTTTAAATCAATTAAATATATGGCACCTCCAACAGACACAGCAATTCCAGTAGGAGAAGCAACCTTAGAGAATACTCTGATTAAAGAAATCGGACTAAAAATCTCAGAGAATGTTGATGATTTCGGGGCTACTATTAATAATATTAATCAAACTTATGAATTGTTAAGTGAAGATAAAAAGAAAACTTTATTATCCGAAGGGATTAAGGTTGATGATGATGCAATCGCTAATATATTAGTAGATCCGAAAGAGGTTATTAATTTAAGCTCAGAAATATTGGGAACTGTTGAAGTTGTTGATGAGGCTATAGATCAGCAGCAAGTAACACAATATGTTAACGATCTTCTCATTTACTCTGATATTGATACTATTGATACATATCAAGGTGTATTTGAATATTTCATTGAGAACTATACAAAAGATGATGACTTCGTGGCTGCAGAAACACGAGCTCCTACAAGTGGAAAAGGTTTAGCTTATGTTGTTGAAGCTGTAATGGCATATTCAAGAAATTTGGAAGTACCTAAACGCTCTAGGGATGTCTTATCAAGATTTGTGAATAGAACTCCGAAGTTAAGAGATAGTGCAGATTGTGCAATTACAAAAGCAGTTCAATCAGTAAATTGGAAGAACTATAACCTAGATACTTATGATAATGGTCTACCAAAAGGCCCAATAAAATTATTAGTTAATGTTTCTGGACCTTTTGTGCATTTAATGTTCAAATCGCAATCAAAAAATGCATTAGCTGATGATGAAGATTTAATAAAAGAAATTAAATATTGCCTTGAGGCAATAGGAAGAAGATTGCGAATATATCTTAACAGAAAAGCGAGTCTCCATAAGAGTGAAAAGAGAGCTAGTTTAATAGAAAAATATATCCCTTTATTTGTAAATAGTTTATACAATATCGCGTCCCAAGGTGAAAGTATACATAAAGCAAACCTTAACAAAATGGAATTAGAAGATTTGATGCGGAATGCAATAGGGAAAAAACCAGCCCCTGTTATAAAACCTCCAGAAGTAAAAGAAATTAAGGAACCCATCGTTAAAGAAGAACAATTAATAGAAAAACCTGCGGAATTAAAGCCAGATGTTGAAAAAGTTGAACCTAAAAAAGAATTATTTACTGAAAAAACACTTAAAAATTGGACAAAAAAAGAGTTAATTGAATATTGTAAAGAACATGAGATTAACCTCTTATCTAAAGATACAAAAACAGTTATTATAGACAAAATTATAGAGTCGTATAAAAAACCTATCGAAGCAAAACCAGTAGAATTAAAAACCCCAGAACCAATCGAAGTAATTCCTGATATTTTACCTGCAAAACAAGTGCAACTCCCAATTTCTAAAGCAAAAATCCAAAGTAAGGTAACTCCTAAAAAAATACCGACAATTCATAAACCAAAAACCCCAAAAAAAACACAAATTACATTACCCATCATAACAACCGAAAAAATATTAGATGTATTATCCAATGAATGGCAAACTATTAAACATCTTATTTTTAAATTAAAAATTAAAGATATGATGGATGCTAGATATCTCCAACATCAACTTAAGAAATTAGAACGTGAGGATAAAGTTTTAGTTGAGTCAAAAATGGGTAAAAGGCAATGGAAATTAAAATAAATAAAAATTTTGAAAAATAATGGCTAAAAAACAAAATATAAACGAATTAAAAGCAGCTAGAGAGTTATTTAATCTCTATTTAGAAAAAGGAAAAGAAGAAAAATCAATAGATCTTCCAAATGGTACAGTTAAGATCGATGATCTTAATATAAAACAAACTACGGACAGATTATATAAATTGGTGGATAGTGTTATTACAAAAATTTATAAAACAGGTCGTCCATCAATCCATCTTCCAGCAAGAACAAGTTCTAATATTATTTGGGATGAAGAAAATGATCTATTACTTTTAGGTGAACAAATAGTAGAAAAACAGTTTCATACACTTACAAGTGTAGCAGATATCACACGTTTAATGCGTGTTCTTGAAATTGTATATGAGTTATTACAAAAAGATATCCATGCAACTAAGAGGGAAATTTTCTATACAGATGTTAAGCTATTTACAGAACAGAAGAATAGTGATAAAACTATAGAAGATGTGGCAGCAATGTTATATACTACAAGAAACTCTACTCATATTGTAGCTTCTGCGAAAGGAATGTGTGTTGGTAGACTCAGAATAAGAGACCGAAATGATATAATCGATCTGGAGGGATTAGGCAGTGGTGGCTGGATGATATCACCTATGCTTGATAATATAGAAATAATCGAATCAGATGCGGAATTTATTTTAGTAGTCGAAAAAGACGCAGCTATGATACGCTTGGCTGAAGATAGGTTTTGGAGAACATACCCTTGCATTATTCTTACCGCAAAAGGAGCTGCTGATATAGCTACTCGTATGTTTTTAAAGCGTTTAAGCAAAGAACTGAAATTACCAGTTTTTAGTTTAGTAGATAGTGATCCCTATGGACATTATATTCATAGTGTTTATTTAAGGGGATCAAAAAGATTAAGCTACGAATCTCCTTTCTTAGCTACTCCAAACATTAAATTACTTGGAGTTTTAACGAGAGATCTTGATAAATACAAGATTCCCGAAGAAGTCAGGCTTCCTATGAAACCAATGGATGTTAAGAGGACAAAGGAATTATTAAATGAAGATTTCGTAAAAAAAAATAAACAATGGGAGGAGGATTTAAAATTAGCCCTCAAAATTAAGAAAAAGGCAGAAATTCAAGCTCTTTCTCAGCATGGATTTGAGTTTCTTACCAATATTTACCTTCCAGAAAAATTAACAACTGGTGATTGGATATAAAACTTTTTTATAAAGAAAATGGTGGTATAGTTCAGTTAATTGAAATGAAGAAGATAGATGAATGGCCAATAGAATTGCCCTTTATCTTTGTTGAATACATTAAAACTAATAAAATAAGATCTTATCGAGATGCAAAAGTGGAATCAGAAATTTCAGACTATCTGGATGAGATTTTAAATAAAATTGCAATTCCAAAGCTTAAACAAATTTTTAAAAGCTCTAATCAAGAAGAAATTCTTTCTTTACTTAAAATTTTTGAAGAACTCTCAGAAACCAATAGTAGAGCACTTGGACCAATTCAAGATTTATTGGAAGATTTAATTAAACAGGGAACTAAAGCAATAGTCTCCCAAGCAGAAAAAATCCTTGCTAATATCAAAGAATAAAACATTTACTGGGTAATAAATAAAAATTAATACATTAGACAATTATTTCTTTTAATATAATTTTTTACCAAACTTAAGGAAGATGAATTGGGATCAATCAAATTTTAATGAATTTGTAATAACCCAGAATGTAATTGGATTTTTCAATGAACCAATAGAACTAAATTCTGGAAGATTATCTTATTATTATGTAAATTGGAGGGATGTAACTTCAGATGTTTTTTTACTTGATAAATTAACTGATTACATCATATCCTATATTAAATATTTAGATTTAAAACCAAAATGTATCTATGGTGTTCCAGAAGGTGCTACAAAATTAGGAATCATTTCACAATTTAAATGGGCAAAAGAACAGAACGATTATTATGCTGGAAACTATCCGTTAACAATGGGTAGAGGTAAGCAAAAGCTTCATGGAGAGCCTAAAGATAGGATCTATATTGGAATACCTAAAGGTGATATACTTATTCTAGAGGATGTTACAACTACGGGAGGGTCATTAATTGAAACTATTCAAAAGCTAAATGAATTTGATATCAAAATTATCGCAGCTATTGGATTAACTAATAGAAATGAGATAAGAGATGATGGAAAGAGTGTAAAAGAAGTAATTTCACAATATAATATTAAGTATTACGCAATGAGCAATGCTATTGATATATTACCAAGATTAACTATAAATAAAGAAATTGCTAATCATATTAAAGAATATTTTAAGAAATATGGTACTAAACAAATAGAACTTTAATAATTTTCAAACAATTAATTTTTGGAGATGAGATAATTAAAAGAAATCCTTCCATATTTTGAGGAGAGTGTATACGTATTTATAAAGAATCATTTCAGAATTCGTTATTCTTCTCTCATCTTCTAACGATAGCTCTGTCATAGAAAGTTTTAATAATTTAAGTAACCGGGCGTCGATTATATTGGATGCATATGAATTATATCGATCTATATCTATTTTGGGTTTAGTTTTTTTAGTTATTTCACTTTCCATAAATCTCTTGAATTCTTTTATTTTGTTCAAAAAAAATTTATTAGATCTTTTAATTAAGGTTGAATCATCTCGCTCCTCTATAGCATATCTTTGAACATCAATATTATCACACTTCTCTATTGAAGTTACTTTTAATATACCTTTTTCAATGAAGGGTATGGCAGAAAATAGCTTTAATTTGTATTTCTTTCCTTCCTCAAATGGACCAAAAGATTCTCCTAATAGAGAAAAACCTTCAAAATTTTTTATGCATTCAGTTACGACTATATCATTACGAAAAATGAAGTTTGACCTAATTAACATTTTAGAAAAGCTTTCTTTCATCAGTTCCAATAAAAAATACACCAGATTTAATATATTAATAATTCTTTATATAATATACAATTGTAATATAAGAGAGAAAAAAAAAACTATTATTTTATTAATAAACTATAATTCGTGAATATTTTGATAATAGAAATTATTCTTGTTTCAGTCTTTCTACTATTTTTTGCATTAGGATTCTATTTAATTTACAAACAGGTTTCTTTAGTTAAGAAGGGAGAAATTCGTAATAAGGACAGGATTCAGTGCATTATCTATGGGCTTATATTTAGTTTGTCAATTATGCTAGTTTTTACCGTTGCTGTAATATTTGCTGTAGGATCACCCGAATTCTGGGATCCAGAAACTACTCCTCCAGACGTACCTCCTTTATCACTCCTTATCCCATTTATTTTTTGTTTAATGTATATTTCATTTTATCCTTTGATAGATTTCCTTTTTATCGCTTTAAGCAGAGAATCAGACGAGGGTTTAACGCCCTTTCATAAATTAATTAATAACAAAATTATAAACTTATCAAGAAATAAACTCATAAAGGTTTTCATAGCCGTCATTTTTTATTTTTTGGTATTTATAATCCCACCGATTTTACTTTCAATATTAGGATTACCGTTTATAATAATTTGGATAACTTGGATGCTAGTTTACCCACTTATGATATTAACCTTTTATGGATCTAAAGGTTATATTGCTGGTATCTCAGATGCTTATTACCATATTCCTGATATAAAAAGATCTATATTTCTTAATTTTGAAAACAGTAAAAGAGGAATGAGGCAATTTGTTTCTCAACCTATATATTATATTATTTTAGGATTAATGTTATTTGTATTTGTGTGGGCATGGATTTCACTGTTTCAAACTATAATGTTTCGTTTCACTGGAAAATTGGCAATATCGACAATGTCTTCAGTTTTTGTGTTTGTAACTCTTTTTTTTGGAATTTTAGGATATTTTACTCGTTTTTGGGGCAGAAAAATAAAGTATAGAGGCATTGATATCTATTTCGCTGCTTATTTGATGGCATCTATAGGAATCAACGTCCTAATCAACTTTTTAATCGTGAATCCTGAAAAATTACAGTATACTTTTAATTTATGGACATTAACCAGTAATATTTATCCAAATTATAATTATCTACACTTCGCCTGGGCAGCTGTGATTGAAGAAATTGTATTGATTATATTTACTTCATACTTTTTTTTGGCTAGAAATAGTGATTTCGTGATGAATATTAAGTATTCAAAAATTACGAAATCTGGACAAACCTTTGATCCCATCCCACTTTTTAACTTTATTAAACATAAGAATCCCAAGATAAGAAAACATGCTATAGAAACTATTATTATGATGTTTGAACGAATTCCACTAAAGGATAAAACAATTCTTAACGATTGGAAATTTAAAAATTCCTTACTGGATGGTTTAAGTGATTATAATATATATTCAAGAAACTTATGTAGCCAAATTTTATTTAAATTAGAACATGATGTTCCAGAGGTTATATTACCTTGGATAATAGAAGCGTTACAATCTCCAAATTATGATAAAAGTATCCCCATTGCAAAAACACTTTTAAATGTAAACACTAATTTAATAGAAAAAATACCTGAAGAGTTAATGCTGAATCTCATTGAAGATTCAGAATGGAGATTAAGATTAATAATCTTAAAGATTCTTGGTAGATCTAAAGCTTATTTAAAAAAAATATTTCCAAATTTAAATATCAAAAAATTAATAGATGACCCAAATAGTAAAATTGTAGTAGAGATTTTTAATCTTTTAGCTGATAACTCCTACGAAATTCCTGTTGATATAATTATTGATAAAATCTTTCATGTAAATAACGAAATTAGCGCTGCAGCAATTAAAAATATGCGAAATCTAAATTTTAGACACATTGACCGAAAAATTATTTTAAAAATTATTCCATTAATCAAAGATCCATCTAGTTCTGTGAGAGCATCGATTTTTGATGTCATTGCTAAAATTGGTAATTTTAAAAAGAATGATATTCCGCTTTTACCGTTTTTAGAAGGCTTAACGGATTCAAATAAAAAAGTAAGACGATCCGCAATAACCGTTTTGGAAAAATATTTTGAAGAAGAACCTGAATTATTAGATATTGATGACATTATTAATAGAATTGAACCTAATAATTTTGATCTTTTAAATAATATTATTGAGCTACTTGGAAGATTATGGATTTATGATTCAGAAAAAATATTAAATACACTTCTCATATTTATAAAATTTGAAAACAATGGATTGAGAGAGAGTATTTCAAGCATTTTATCAGAGAAATACAAAGAAAACCCTAACTTAATCCTTCAAAATTTAATCAAAGTACAGGATACTGCAACATATATAACAAAAGGAATTATATCAAGAACATTAATAAATATTGGTAAAACTGATCCAAAAAATGTCATTCCTGCTTTATTAAAATATTCTGTTGCACAAAATGAAGATGTTAGATTAAACGCTCTTGAATCTATTGATGGATTAATAGAGGAATTCATTGAATATTTCGATGTAAAACCAATTATGTCAATATTACATATAGATAGAAACAATCAAGTAAAGAAAAAAGCTTCAGGAATAATATCAAAAATAGCCCAAAAAGATCCTTCTTTAATCAAACCATATGTTTCAGAATTCTTTTCTATTTTAGCTGCACAAGATTCAAAAATGAAGATTGTTTTGACTAAATCAATACTTGAAATTGCTAAAACATCACCAGATATTATTCCAATCAAAGATATTCTAAATCTGCTTAGTGATAAAGATTCATTCATACGCGAAACTTGTGTTAAAATTTTAGGCTTTATTGGATATAAACTTCCTTTTCCTGTAATCGATACTTTAATAAATATTGCTTTAAGCGATGACGAGTGGATTGTAAGAGAAGCAGCTGTATCAAGTTTAGGTAAAATAATTAGTCATGTTGATGAAAAAGGAAAAATCATTGAAAAGCTTATTTCTCTTCTTGTTGATGAGCAAAATTGGGTTAGGTGGTCCGCTTTAAATATACTCTCTGATATCAGAGAGGTGAGTGGGGCTCATATTCCATTTAGTAAGCTAGAAATCCATCTAAAAAGCACTGATCCTAAAATTAGAGAAGCTTCCGCTAGATTAACTAGAATATATAGCAATCAAATTGAAGAGGTCCTTGAAGCATTAATAGGTACACTTGGGGATGACTCAAAAGAAGTTAGAACTAGTATGATTAATAGTTTCGTTGAAATAATAAAAAGTGTTGGACTTAATAGAATTTTAACTAAACTCTTAGAAAATTTAAGTGGAGAAGGATCTCTAATAACCCAACGTTCAATTGCATTAATTCTAGGGCGAACAGCAAAGTATGAAAATGAAAAAATCAAGAAGAGAGTAATTTCTCTATTAAAAATAAGGTGTGAAATGAGTCAGGACCCTATTATATGCGAGACTCTCCAACAATTAAGAGAAAATTAAAACTTAGTTTTCTAGCTTAATAAATTCAAATACAATTCAGTAAACCTTGCGAGAGTCATGGACTTTTTATATTTCCTTATTTACCCTTTAATAAAATATGTCATTAATATTAAGAATTAAAAAATCGCCAAAAATAATTTAGGTATATTAAAAAAATTAATTAATTTTGTTATGACAACCCCCCTCTCCAGTCCTAGTAGCCCAATTAATAAGATTCAACGCTTTGAGGATTTTTATCGCCTATATCAAGAAAATCCCGGTGTTTATAAATATCAAGATCAAATTAATGATATTTATGCAAAAGGGGGGAATACATTGATTATACTTTTTGAAGATCTTTTAGCAAGTGATCCCGATATTGCCGAACTGCTTAGAAAAGATCCTGAAGCAATTATTGAAGATGCAGTTGAAGCTTTTAAAAATTTATTAAAATTCCAAGGATCAAAATTAAATCACAAAAACTATTTTGTAAGAATAACCACTAAAGACAAAAAGAGCCCATTATTTATTCCTTTAAGGGGTTTAAGAGCAAAACATATTAGTGCTCTTGTTTGGTCTAATGGTATCTTAGTAAGATGTTCTACTATAAGACCGAAAATCATAAAGGCATCATTTGAATGTAATTTATGCGGAGCTCAATTTGATATTATTCAACTAACCTCAAGAATAAGATGGCCAAAATTTTGTATAAATAAAAGATGTAAAGCTAAAGCTCAAACAGATTTTAGATTAATATCAAAACATTCAGAATTTATTGACTGGCAGTCAATAATGATACAAGAAATACCAGAAGATTTACCACCTGGAAGAATTCCTAGATCAGTACAAGCAATTTTAACCCATGACTTAGTTGATACGATAAAACCTGGTGATAGAGTTAAGATGATGGGTATTTTTAAATCAGTATTAGCTCAGTCAACTAAAAGTAATAATTCTACATTATTCAAGACTTTCTTTGATATTAACTTTATTGACCCTGAGGATAAAACTGATGATATTATTGATCTTACAAAAGAAGATAGGAAGAAGATTGAGGATTTGTCTAAAGAGCCTTTTATTCAAAAAAAAATTGCTAGATCTATTGCTCCTGATATATATGGAAGAGAAGATCTTAAAATGGCTTCAGCTTTGAGCTTATTTGCAGGCACAAGAAAAAAAAAACCCGGAGGAGGCTATAAAAGAGGTGATATTCATGTATTATTTGTGGGAGATCCAGGAACAGGGAAATCAGAGATTCTTAAAAGCGCTATAGAAGTATCTCCAAGAGGATTATATACTTCTGGGAAAGGATCAACTGCAGTTGGTCTGACAGCTGCTGTAATTAAAGACACTGAAACAGGTCAGATGAACCTTGAGGCAGGAGTAGTAGTATTAGCAAATGGGGGTGTAGCAGCAATTGATGAATTTGATAAAATGGATACTGCGGATAGATCAGCTCTTCACGAGGCTATGGAACAACAAACTGTAAGTATTGCTAAAGCGGGTATTGTCGCAACATTGAAAGCGCAAACTGCTATCATAGCAGCTGCAAATCCCTATTCTGGAAGATATGATAGATATAAAACACCTACTCAAAATATCAGATTGCCACCTTCTCTTTTATCTCGGTTTGATTTAATTTTTATCGTTGTTGATAAACCTAACCCAGCAGATGATGCACAAATGGCTGAGTTTATATTAAGAAATTCTATGTTGGACCCAGAAGAAGCTTTAGAAGAAAGTGATAATTCTATAGCTCCAATTTCGAGTGATCTTCTAAAAAAATATATAAAACACGCAAGAAGGACATGTAATCCAATATTATCTGATGAGGCTAAGGAAAGAATTAAAGAATTTTACTTAGAATTAAGAGGTCAATATGATAGTGAAGATGCAATTATTTCAATATTGGCGAGAAATTTAGACGCATTAGTTAGACTTAGTGAAGCTTATGCCAAAATGGCTTTTAAAAATAAGGTAGATAAAGAAGATGTTGAAGAAATTTTTAAACTATTTAAAAGGTATCTAAAAGATACAGGTTACGATGAAACTACTGGTAAAATTGATATGGACAGAATTTTTGTTGGTCAATCTAGGAGCAATCTTAACAAGTTAGAAACTTTAATGAATAGGTTGAAAGAAATCTTTGAAGAAAATAATTGGAAAGCACTTGAAAAGCTTAATGTTATTCAAATTTTGGAATTAGAAGAAGGTTTAGATAGAAAATTTATTGAAAGTGCTCTAGAAGAACTACAAAAAGAAGGGACTCTATATGAACCAAAAAGTAATCAGATTAAATTCACAAATAAAGAAATTTAATAAAATTGGTCTATTACTTTTTCAGTTATTATTTTAAAAGCCACTTCAACATTTTCACCTGTTTTAGCTGAGGTATAAATAATTGAAATCGCATTTATTTCTTTAGCTAAAGTATTAATTTCATTTTCACCTAATTCTTTCTCTAAATCATTTTTATTGGCAATCAATACAATGGGAGCTAGTTCACAATATTGTTTTACATCCGGAACCCAAAAATGATTAATTTGGTCAAATGTATTTTTTCTTGTTAAATCGCCTACAATAAGTACTCCCTTTGCTCCAACATAATAAAAACGTCTCATGTTTATCCAACGTTCTTGTCCTGCTATATCCCATAGTTGAATTGTTACTTTACCGAAATTTTTTAGATTAAATTTTTTAATAAATATATTCGTGCCAATACTAGATCGATAATCTTTAGCAAATTGACCTGATACAAATTTTTTAACCAAACTGGTTTTACCTACAGCAGGTTCTCCAACAATGATAATTTTTAGGCTAAGTTTCTTAACTTTTCTCATATTTAAATAAATCTATGAAGAAAATTTTATAAGTATATATGTAAATATTAAAATAATTGAAGCTCAAAATTATTGAATTGGACTCAGTATTTAAAGAATAAATTAGGTATTCACAATTATGACGACTGGAATAGTTTATGATGATATTTACCTAGAACATAAAATAGGGACTCATGTAGAAAGCCATGAAAGATTAGTTGCAATTATGGATTTTTTGAAAGAGAAAAGATTGCTGGAAGATCCTAGATTTAAAATTATTAAACCAAGGAAGGCAACTCTTGAGCAAATTAAATATGTCCATAATGACTCGATGATAAAAGAAATTCAAGAGATTTGTGAATTAAGTGCGAAAACACAACGTCTTCAATATATTGACAATGGTGATACCATTGCTTCCCCTAAAACCTATGAAGCATCATTATTTTCTGTTGGGGGCAATTTACAAGCTGCTGATGAGATATTGAATGGCAATATAAAAAATGCATTCGCTTTAGTTAGACCTCCTGGACATCACTCTAATTCTCATCGATTTGCAGGTTTTTGTATTTTCAATAATATAGCAATTACTGCAGAATATCTTTTTAGAGAAAAAGGGATAAAAAAGATAGTAATTATTGATTGGGATTGTCACCATGGAAACGGGACACAGGACATATTTTATCAAGGTTCCAAATCAGATTCCGGTGAAATAGTAATTTTCAATTCTCATCAATATGGATACTTTTATCCTGGAACTGGAAATTTTGATGAAATAGGTATTGGTAAAGGTGTTGGCAAAATAATAAATTACCCAATGCCCGCTGGTTCTGCTGATGACGTGATACCCCTTTTTTTAAATGAAATAATTAATCCAATCTGTGAAGAATTTAAACCAGAATTCATCTTAATTTCTGCCGGTTTTGACACTCATTGGACTGATCAATTAACAAACATGAATTGGACCTACCAAGCACCTGCAGAATATTTACAAAAGATTAAAACAATAGCAGAAAAATATTCTGATGATAGAATTCTTATTACTTTAGAAGGGGGATATCAAATAGATAAGCAAGCAATAGCCGTTTATAATTGCCTAAAAATTCTCAATGATGAGGATAATAGTTTAATAAAGGAGAACTCAAGATCTTCTGGACAAAAACTACTAGATTATTATAATCATAGATTAATTCCCGCTCTAAAGGATAAATTAAGTCCATATTGGAAATGTTTTTAAGATATAACATACAAACACTTTTATATTTACATTTATGCTATAATCATAATTAGACCTAAAAATTACACAAAATATTTTTAATCTTATTAAACAATAAGGAGATTAATATGTCGTATGAATATGATAGAAATGATGAAGATGATGAAAAGAAAAAAAAAGAGGGTTCTTTTCCATCAATGCCCCCTCCCTCGGTAACTCCATTAACACCACCCCCTTCAATGCCTCCTCCTTCAACTCCTCCTCCTATGAGACCCCTTCCTACCTTACAGCCTCCAACTGCTCCAGTATATGAGTCAGCTCCACCCTCCTCCATGGAACCTGCCATTCCCCCAATTATACAAACTAGTCCTTCAATATCAACAGGTATTTCACAAGAAGATTATGATTCAATATATAGCCAGCTCCAACAAAGGGACTCAAGTTTAAGCCAATTACAGTCCCAAGTTAGTGAGTTTAGAACTCAAACTTCCCAATTAAGTGCTCAAATTCGAGAAAAAGAAAGCCAGGTGAATAGATTAGCGAGTCAATTACAATCTCTACAATCTTCAAACGAAGCTTATCAACAACAAGTTCAACAATTAACTGAACAGAATGCTCAATTACAAGCCCATATACCAGGATTGGAACAACAAGTTCAAGAATTACAGCAACATAACTCTATATTACAACAACAAATCAGTCCATTACAAGCACAGATAAATAAATTGCAGGAAGAAATTACTTACAAAGAAAAACGTATTCAAGAATTAAAAGAACCAAAAGCGGTTATGCCTTCAAGTTTAGCTCAAGGGATTACAAACCAAACAACAAGCTATAGTCCTTCCCCAAGTATATCAAGTACTGCCGCATCAACGCCAAGTCCATCAGCCTCGATGGGTTCAGGAAGAAGAATTTGTCCTAATTGTGGAGCAAGTGGGTTTGCTGTCAAAGAAGTAGAAGATAGAACACGAATAATTAGTTACATTCCCAAACCTATATATGCAAAAAAGTTAGTCTGCACCAAATGCGGATTTGAATTTTAAACTTATTAATTTTTCTTTCAGTTATTAATCATTTTCTGATCGTCCACTTAAATAGTAATGTCAATTTTAGTTTTATTGCTCGATTTAATAAATGTGATTTTTTCTTTTTAAATACATTTAAGTACTTCAGAAAAAATTATATATAAAGATCCGAACAATTTAAAAAATTGATTGGAAAATTATATATAAAAAAATTGTTATTAATATTCTAAACTTTTTTTTGGAAAAAATATAGCTAAATTTTTAGAATGACATGTCAGACTTAAGGGATGAATTATTAGGAACTGGTGTTAATAAAAAAAGGATTATAGGGGTAGCATTAGTAGCAATGCTTTTAATAGCTATATTTGCTTTTTCTACAGTCTTTATTAGTTTTCTTTTTGGGACTCAAAGACCAAATCCTAATAAACAAAAAGATGGAACTGACTGGGAAGATGTTATTTTAGTAGATGATTATCCGTTCGACGCGGATTTCTGGCAAGATTTATTAGATCAAGTAGATGACCCAGCTTCTCTTCTCGAGATGCTCTCTGAAATGTTTGATGGAAATATTGATGATCTAAATTTAGGGAATTTTTCTCAAGGATTACTAGATCTTCTGTATTCTGGAGCAGGAGAAATTGAAGTTTTCAGAGTATATAATTATCTCTTATTTGATAATATGGAAGATGTTTTATGGAAATATGAATGTTTTGATGAGTATACTGGTGAAGGTTGGACATCAAATGCAGTTAATAATCTTTATGATTTTTACAGTTATGGCGATTATCTAGCAAATTATTTCCCTAATCCTGAACTATTAAAAATTAAAATGCCAATATCCCCTGATGCTGGAAGTAATTCAATGGTTCTACCTTCTCTCTTTCCAAGTCCTTTTGTTATTGATTCAATTTCTGCACCAAATTTAGATCCTGCCTCCCCTCGATTATATAAAGATGAATATAATTCTACTACAATAGACCTTTCATTTTCTTCAGCGGGTGATGTAAATATGACATTTGAGATTTTTGGCTTTTATAATTCCTTACCATCAAATGAAGAATTAAATACGAGTGCTGTGGTTGTAACTAATCCTTCACCTGAGTATTCGAGTTTAAAAAATAAATATTTACAGTTACCACCTACAATTGGGGTGTATAAGACCAATAACCCTTATTTTACTAATCATTTTAATGTCTTAGACGGTAGAATTGATAACACAAATGATCACGCTTTCTGGATTGCAAATAAGATTAGGAATTACCTACAGACTCAATTTTCATTTCCAATGAATCCTGGCGATTTTAATCCCGCTCCAGAAGGAAGAGACGTTGTAGACTGGTTTTGTGAAACAGGACAAGGATTATGGTCTGATTTTGCTTCAGCATTTTGTGCATTTGCTAGAGCTTTTGGAGTAATATGTCGATTTGTTGATGGTTTCAATAGTATAATGATTGAAGAGTTTTGGGATAATGATGAAAGTCAATTGGGATTTGCTATTAAATATAAAAATCTTTATAATTGGGCAGAGATCTATGTACCAACAGATATTTATGGAAATGGAAAATGGGTGCAGTTTGATATATTTGACAGCTATGGAGGAGGAAGCCCTATAATTGGAGGTAATTATAATATTACAGTTTCTACGGATCAAACCAGTTATATCCGACCAGATACAGCTAGTATTACTGCTACTGTTAGCTCAAGTACAGATCCTATAAATAACTTAACTATAACTTTTAGAGATTATTCAACAGGTCGAATACTCGGACAAGATGATACAGATTTAACTGGAGTTGCCTCAATTCAGACTAATTTTAGTATAATTGATATTGTTGGACCTCATTTAATTGAAGCGAGATATGATTTCTTTAATGCGGGTTATAATCTTACAACTATTTTAGGAGATATTTCAATAATATTAAATAATATAAATCCTGGAGAAATAAATGTCTCTGATTCTCAACCAGATATAACTAATGTTGCAGGAACAGTATATGATCCATTAAATGGAAATGGAATTGAGGGACCTGAATTAAATCTCCGTTTGTTTAGGAAAGGGACAAATAATGAAGTACTAAATGCATTCTCACCTTCAACAATTAATACAACTTACGATGGTGATTTCAGTGATCTCTTAAATCTTAATTATAATACTGCTGGAAATTACGAAGTTCGAGCTGATCTTAACGGGACTTGGTGGATTGATACTCCCTTCGGACCTTATTCATATTCTCTTCTATCTTTCATATTTCAAGTACCTTATTATTATATAACAAATTCAAGCAACAGGCTTGAATTTAATATCACAAAAGCTTTAGATGTTTGGTTCTATATTGATGGTCTATCATCAAATTATCCGAATATACCTCCTAATTATGGAAGTGTTTCAAGATATGACAATTTAAATCTTACCGCTAATGTATTTTCGGTTACATCAGGGCCAATTTCTAATAAACAGGTATATTTTTATGATCACTCTAGAGGGGATATCCTAATTGGCTCTGATATCTCAGATATAAATGGATTTGCCTCAATTAGTTATCCTGTTGGAGATAATTCTGCAGCAGGACCAAATTTACTATATGCAAGGATTGGTTTGCAAGAAAATTATTCTTATTTCATCTTGAATGAAGAACCTACAATAAATATCATTTCTGGGCCAATACCTCGAGTTATAAATCGCACAGGCGGTGGGGCAACCGAATTCAATATTGTAGGTGAGATTTATGATAGTACTAATAACTCCTTACCCATAAAGTTCTCCGAGATTAGTTTAATTTTAATAAAAAGTGGAGTAGATTATTCATCCTATTTAATACCAAGTGAGAGTTATCCTTACCAAACTGATGAAACGGGTACTTTTAATTTAACATTCAGTGTAGCCCCGAATACTCCACCGGGTAATTATACACTAAGATTAGATTTTAATGGTACTATTAATCTCTCATCTTTTCCTTATTCATTTCAATTTAATTTGCCATATTTAAACACTTCTAGTTATTTTATTAATGAATTACAAATAGACTCTCCAGCGACTCTGCAATTTAATTTTTGGATAAATGGGACTACATCTGATGATACATCCAATCCAATTGTAAACCGTTATGATGATCTTAATCTTACAGTATTGATTCAATATAGTGGTACACCAATAGATGACGGAGAATGGGTATATTTCTATGATATGACACAAGATAATCTTTTTATTGGATCAGCTCAAACCATTTCAGGACAAGCTCAAGTTACTTATTCTACGGGTTGGAGTACTACGGCGGGACCACACTTAATTTATGCTACATGGAACGGCAAATTTAATTATTCATATTTTATTTTGGATGCATCTATAGATGTGAATCTTGATATTTGTCCCGATCCTAGAGAAATTAATCGTAGTGGAACGGTTGGTAGGAATTTCTTAATTCATGGATATTTGAATGACTCACTTAATGGAAATCCTATTAAATATGGAGAAATAAATGTCCTTATGTATGATGGGTTAATTGATGTATCCTTCTATTTAAATTTAGAATCGGGTTCGTTGCAACTTGGAACGTCGGGAGAAATAGACGTATTATATTCTGTTTCAAGTTCGACTCCCGCTAAAAACTATACTTTAGGAGTTGAATTTAATGGTATTTTTGTTTATATAAATCCTAATTATCCTCAATTTTTTAATTTATTTTATATAGCTAATTTTACAGATACGGCTCCCGGTATAAATCAGTTAAGAGTTATTGATCCAGATGATATTGATATATTTTTCTTTATTAATGGGAATCCAACACAAACGTTTTATTGGGATGGAAATCCTCCTGTTAGTGTTAGCAGAGGGAGCACAATTAATTTCAGTGTATATATAACTCAAAGTGGAGCTCCTGTTACCTCGGGGACCGTTAGGATTTATGATATTTATGATAATCATTTCTTATTGGATTCACATCTATATGATGGATCTGAAATTCCCTTGGGTTATTATGAATTTTTAATAAATACTTCATCGTGGCATGCTGGATTATTCCAAATTAAGGTAAATTGGTCCAGTTTCGCTACATTTAATATTACTTATGTTATAATTAATGAAAAAGTAAACATTTTTAGTGATATTGATCAAAGCTCAATTCTAAGAAGTATTGATAACTTTATTGTTTCGGGAACAGTCCGAGAAAGTGGAGTATTTTTAAGAGGTTTAAATTTAAACATACTCTTATTAGATAACTCTTATACGGATGTTTCAGGTTTATATTTAATTGGTTCTCAAACAATAACTATCAATAATGTTGGTTCATATGCTTTTTTCAATTCAATTGATATAACTTGTCCGCAAGGAAATTATTATATAAATGTTACATTTACAGGTGGTATAAACGCTCCTGGTATATCTATGAGCAATTATATGGTCCATAATAATAGTTTATTGATACCCATTGAGATTAAAGCAGGGACTTATATTGTTGGAAATTATGAAACCAATGTTTTCAAAGACGATTGGTATTATGGTGATGATTGTTATGTATATGGCAATCTTTATTGGGATAATGGAACTGCAATGGCTTTCATGGAAATTAATGTGACCATTAGATCTGGAACTGGTGCAATCTTATCTACTCAAGTAGGTTTTACTGACCTCAATGGATTTTTTAATCTAACCTTTACAGTTGGAGATTGGTTAGATAATACTGAAGTTTGGGTTAATTTTTACCCAGAAGATCCCGATAATTTTGGTATTCCAGATGGTCTTTATGTTATTTCAACAGAACAAGAAGTGTTTAGACAAGTTTAATGGACATATTAAAGGTGAAAATTAAATAAAATGAAAAAACTTAAGATTCCTAAATATCTTAAAAAAAAATCTAAAAAATTTGGGATCTTAATTATATTTTTAGTTATTATAGTAAATTTTACATCATTAACTAACTTATTTTTAAAAAGTAATGCTCCTAAAACCAATGTTAATCCAAAAATGTCATGGTTTTGGGCAACATTAGACCTTACAAATCCTATTGAAGTAAATAATTCAATGTTTACTCACTATGCATCCATTACCATTAAAGGACGTCTCTATAATAAAATTAATGAATCAATAGATACTTCGGGAGTGAATGTCGCAATCGAAATCAATGATATTATTGATTATGGATATACAAATATAACAGGTATAAATGGGTATTTTACTATACGTTATACAATTAACCCTTATCTTGATGTATATTCGAGCCATAAATTAGAAGTAATTGTAACAGACACAGAACCAGGAGGTCCTGGAAGCGAAATAGAATATCACCATTTCTATTTCATTTACGTAAATGCTACTTCATTTTTCAATATAATCTCTCATGATGATATTTCAACTCCCAAATTAACTGAAGAAGATTTCAATTTAAATGGATATTTATACTTTGATAATGGAGATGGAATCTCCTTTGAGAGTGTTAATTATTATTGGCTAGATGGAACTTCAATTGTCTCTCAAGGATCTTTTTTTACTGATGGTTCAGGCTCATTAACTAACTTACAAGTACCTATTACATCTGCTAGTTATTTAACTTTGAAATTCAATTACTCTGATTTCCCATATATTGATTACTCAGAGACTTCTCTACTTAATATTAAAGTTTTTTCAGGGGTAACTTGGAATTTGGATATTGATTATACTACCAGAGAGGGAGCTACATATACTTTAACTGGAATACTATCCTCAAGTACTAATCCTTCTTTAAAAATAAGTAATAGAGATATTGAAGTTTATTACAATGGAACTAATATTGATACAGCAACAACTCTTTCCGATGGCAGTTTTATTTCTGAATTTACAGTACCTGATGGTAACGGAACTGCTTCTATTCAAGTTTCTTTAGTCAATTTTGCAGGAAAAAACATTCGCTCAACCATACAATATATATTCGTGGAACCAGCGCTTCCATCAGGGCCAGGAGGAGGTGGTTGGCCTCCATTCTTAATTTTTTCTTTAATATTTTTTCCCATCTTAGCCGGCATTATTGCAGGCTTAGTAGTATATGGAGTTAAGTTTTATAAAAAACAAGAAAAAGAATCACGAGTAGTTAATCTACCACTAGAATCAAGAATTAAGAATCTTAAGATTCTTAAAGATTCAGGAAGATTAGAAGAATCTATTTCATATTTATTCAATGCTATTTATATGGATTTAATTAATGCCAAGTATAATAGGGTAAGAAAAGAAAATGAGACTATTAGAGATTTTGCGATTATTTCTGTAAAGGAATTAAAATTAACCCCATCATCAATATACCCATTTATTCAAAAAGTTGAGGAAATAATATATGCAAAACCTTTTAAAATTACAGATAAAGAATTTCATAATACATGTGAATTATTTTCACCAATATATTTCCAACTAACGGGATATAATTTTGCTTTAAATTTTTAATTTAAAATATTATAAAATATCAAAAATAAAAATTAAAAACAAGTACAAAGAATTATAAATTCAAAAAAAATTAATAATTAAATTATTCAAAAAAATGCAGAAATAGGTAGAAAATTATGGCAAAAAAGAAAAAAAAACAACCAGAACCAGAGATTAATATTAAGCAGAGGTTTGATAACGTGAAAATTCTTGTTGAAACTAATAGATCTAAAGAGGCAATAGCATATATTTATCTAGTATATGATGACATTATTAATATTAAATTTAAGAGGCCTAGATTAGCTCATCAAACCATTCGAGAATATGCTATTACCTGTGTAAATGAATTAGAAAAGAAATTAAAACCAGAATTCGTATACCCTTTTATAAAAAAAATAGAAGATATAATCTATGGTGGAATTGAACCTACAACTAAAGAACTTAATTTTACAATTGATTTGTTTAGTAACTTATATAATGAAATTACAGGGAAGTCATTCACTTTTAAATTGTAGGTTTTAGAAGTATATTATAATTTCGTATTTCCAAAAAACTAAAAAGTAATCGCGATGGTAAAACAAGGAAAAGCGACTCAAAAGAGTATTAATATTTCAAAAGGAATAGTTTTTACATTTTTAACTATTTATTTAGTCATTTTTGGAATTATCATTAGTGATTTTGTTGTTCATATTCAACAAGAAAATCCCACTCAATTGCCTGTTTGGTGGGGGATTATAACTTACATCCCTCTTTTGTGTTATTTTGGAGCAATATTTAGTGGTGTTTTCCTTATTATATTTTTAAGAAATGCTACAACTGTAAAAATTCGTCAGTCACAATCTCGAAAGAAAATTAAATCGGGTTCTATTTATAAGCAAGCACTATTTATCATTATATTTATTTTTGCGTTCATTCCTTTACTTTCTCCCTTAATAGATCAAGGTACAAATAATCAGAATTTTTCAGTTTATAATTCCGCCTGGAATGGTGCTTCAGATTTTAAAGAAGCTATTGAAGATGATGGATATGATGTGATGACAGTGCAATCAAGTTTGAGTGCTACTGAGAGGTTAATAAATACAACAATCAATAATCATAGGAAAGAATCAATATTGTTGATTCTACTAGGTCCAAATCAATTTTATGATCCTATTTTTGAAATACCTTATTTTATAGAATTTTTTAAAGGAAGTAATTCACTCTTAATATGTCATGATCATGGGTCTACTAGCACATTATTATGGGAAATCCTAGTTGCGAGTATGTTTGATCCTAGTATCAATATTCCAATAACCATATTCCCAAATGGTATTCTACATGATAATGATTCTTATAATCCAACACCTGAATTTCCTGTGATTACGAGATTTTCTTCGCATCCAACAAGAAATACGCCATATTATATTGATGAAGTTATCCTTTCAGTAGCATCTTGTGCTGTAGGAGGGCCTTTTATGAGTGCTTTTGGTTGGACTTCTGTCGCTACATCAGACACTCATTCATTTATAGATAAAGATAATAATGGATATTATAATGAACCTGCGGATGCACTCAATTTAGGATTTATGAGTTTAATAGATTTAGGATTCCCACTCCCTACTACATTTCCTCTTGGAGTATACGAACAGCATGTGTTTTTAGCAAATGATATGGGAAGGCAACGATTATTTGTATCTGCTGATGCTAGTTTATTTAATAATGAATTAATTAATGATCCCGATTATGATAATATGCAATTTGGAATAAATATAATTCAATGGTTAACGCAAGTTAATGAAGGAAGGAGTAAGGATGAATGGATTGTGGTCTTTGATGAAGCTCACATAAGACCAGAATATTCAAGGGATCTTTCATCTGCAGGGATATTTGGTTTTGTAATGCAATATATTGTACATTTGTCAACAAATCCAATTACAGCATGGATTTATCCTCTTCTTGCATTTTATTCATTAAGGAAATACCTTCCAAAAAAAGATAAAAAGAAAGAAGAACAAAAAATAGCAGCAGAAGAAGAAAAGAAAGAAGAAATTGCTAGATTTAGAACCTCTTCATTTTTTGCTCAAAAGATTGAGGAATACAAAGATAAAATGAAATATGGAGGTGCGTTAAAATTACTTTATAGAAGGTTAGAAAGGAAACTAAATACCCAATTGGGAGGAGCTAAAATAACAACTCAAAATGTAGTAAATCTAGTTGTAGCAAAAGATCCATCAACCACCAAATTGAAAACTAGAAGATTAAGTAAGTTTATGGATAAAATCTTAGCAATTAAAGAAGGAAAATATAAAGTTAAAACTGAACAAGACTTCGAAGAGTTATTTTTCGAAATGGATTGGGCAGTTAAGAATATTTAATCAATAATTACAAATATAAAATAAAAAAAAAATAAAATACAAATAAAAAAATATAGAGGTTATGAATAAATGGAAACCCCTGACAAAGCAAAATATTATGACCATGAAGAAATTGATGTAGCACCTATTAGGGAGATAGCACAGGAAGTTTTAAGTGAAGTAAGTCGAGTTATTGTAGGGTATGGTGAAATTCTACAACAACTTTTTATTGCGCTACTTGTGAATGGGCATGTATTATTAGAAGGAGTCCCAGGTTTAGGTAAAACAGTAATGGCTAAAACATTTGCAAAAACACTTGGAATATCATTTAGAAGGGTTCAATTCACTCCTGATTTATTACCAGCAGATATTACTGGTACAAAAATATTTGATCAGAATGAAGGTGCTTTTGTGCTTCAAAAAGGACCTCTTTTTGCTAACATGGTACTAGCTGATGAGATTAACAGAAGTGCACCTAAAACACAAGCTGCTTTACTTGAAGCGATGGCTGAACGTCAAATTACTATTGAGGGGCAAACCTTGCCTCTTGAAAGACCATTTATTGTTGTTGCAACAGAAAATCCTGTGGAAATGGAAGGGACTTATCCACTACCAGAGGCTCAAGTTGATAGATTTTTATTCAAACTCTGGCTAGATTATCCTGAGCATGATGAAGAAGTAGAAATTATGCGTCGGCAAATTTCAGGTGAATCACCCTCAGTTGATGTTATAGCAAGTGGCGATGAAATTCTCGCCGCACAGAAAATTATGAACTTAGTCTATATTGATGATCGAATTCTAAAATATGTGCGCGATATCATAATAAAAACTAGAAATCATCCTCAGATTGCACTCGGATGTGGACCAAGAGCCAGTTTGACTCTTATGAAATGTGCTAAAGCTCGTGCTGCAATATTAGGGCGTTCATATGTAACTCCTGACGATGTTCGAGCATTAATTGTCCCAGCATTAAATCATAGAGTTCTCTTAAAACCAGAAGCGGAATTAGAAGGCCTTGACACTAAAGCTGTTCTTAAATCTATTGTAGAAGACATAGCAATACCTATCTAAACCAATTTTTTTATGGTAAAATAAAAGATCACAAATGGAAATAAATAATAAATAAGGTGGAGTTTTATACTAGGAGGTAAAGGTCGAAGTTTAATTTTATTTGCGGTTTTTTTCCTAACAGCAGGATTTGCATTCGTAAATTATTTTTTAATTTACTTTGCAATTTTATTATTATTTAGTACCATTATTAGTTTACCATTTTTCCACTATAAAATGAATATAGAAGAATTACGAGTACACAGAGAACTTGAGAAAGAAAAAGTATTCAAGGATGATTTCGTTCATGTTAAAGTAGTGATTGAAAATATTGGTCGTAGTAGTTTTGACTTTATTGAGATAAGAGATAATTACAATCCACAGTTATTTAGATTAATATTGGGTGAAAATTTTATATCCACTAGAATAGGACCCAAAAATTTAATTAAATTTTCTTACGTCCTTGAACCAAAAGTGAGAGGAGAATATGCTCTTGGGCCATTATCAATAATAGTGAGGGATCGATTAGGATTTAATTCAGTTGAAAGGATTGTCCCTGATAGTGTTACAGATATTCTTATTTATCCACCTTATGAAGATATTAAAAGAATTGAAATTTTAGGTTCAAAAAGATCTTTACAATTAAACTATGGTCTACAACGATCAAAACAAAAGGGTCTCGGATCAGAATTTTATGGAATGAGGAAATATGTTTTTGGAGATCAATTTAGATTGATAGATTGGAAAGCAAGTGCTCGATCGCAGACATTAATCGTTAAAGAATACGAAAGTGAAAGAGATGTGACTGTTATGATTTTAGTGGATTCATCAGATACCATGGCAGGTGGAGCAATTGAAAATACAAAATTTGAATATGCAATAAGAGCTTGCATGCTTTTAACAAAAGTTGCATTGACACGAAGGGATAACGTAGGAGTTTTTACTTTCTCGGATAAGAAGAATTTGAATTTTTTGAATCCAAATAGTGGAGAAGACCACTTTTATCAAGTTTTAGACTTTGTTGCAAGAATAAAGCCACAAGGAAAGTGTAAATTCATTGAAGCTATGGATACTTTTACTAAACGTTTTCAAAAGCGCAGTTTAGTGTTTATTATATCTGATTTGGAAGCAAATCCTAAGGATATTGCTCAAGCTATTAAAAAATTAGTTCCATTTAACCACACCATTATTGTGATCAATCCTTTCAGTCCATGGTTTGAAATTCATGAAATAGATTTATCTTCAACAGATAAGGCTCTAGCAGAAGCAATTAGTGAAGAGATGATGGAACACATTTTATCTATTAGGCAAAATCTTCGAAATCTAGGAATTAATATAATAACCTGTGGACCTGATGATATGATGAATCAAGTTTTAAGTAATTATATGGAAGCAAAAAAGAAGGGAAAGGCGTATTAAGATGGTTCGTATTTATTTATTATCATTAAAAATAATTAATCTAGCCGTATTCTCCTGGTTATTTATTATTTTTCTTACTTCACTTTTTGATTTTGAAACAGTAATTGTCACAGCGGATAATGAATTTGTGATATTTGCCTTTTTAGGAGCGTTAAAAAACGTTTTTTCATATTTAATCTATGGACTTTTTTTCATTATTGCCTATGGTTTAGCTTTTATTTTAGGAGGCGGATTTAATACTTTCTTGTTTAACTTTATTGAGGGTTTTTTTCAAGGATATTTGAGTAAATGGTTTTCAATCCCTCAACCGGAATTAGAAAACATTCCTAATTTAATATTAAGCGAATTTGGGGTACTTTTTAATGATTTCTATCTATTCATTTTTCAAATTTTGTTCGTTATTTCAGTTGTTTATGCCATTAGAGGTTTTTTTAAAAGTGATCCAAAAAATTCTTTCGTAGCAATTGGTTCAATAGTCCTTATGATTATTGTCCCTCTAATGATAGTTGGTTTAAGAGATATGTTGAATTTGTTTCTAGGAAGTCTCCCTCCAGAAAATAGACCTGAATTTGTAGCTTATATTTATCAAATGGCTTCTACTAATCCTCTTGATGATAGTCTAGCTCAAATTCCTCTTGATAATTTTTTTCAGTTTATAGCAAGCCCAGTTATTTTATTTGCTATTATATCATATATCTATTTAGAAATGACATTTCAAATTAATTATGCGGATACTGTTACCAAACCCTCTTTAGAGAGAAGTGACAGATTGGAAGCTCAATTAACAATTCTAGCCAGGGAATCACATTTTATTACAGCTAATATTGACAAAATAAAAGCGGAAGCTAAAGAAAGAATGCAAGAACTTGAAGCAGAGCAAAAAGAAGGATTAGTTATTGGAAAATTCTTCGCAAAAACAGGTAGGCGTTTTTCTTATGTAAAGGAGATGATCGAAAGGAAAAAATTAGAGGAAGAGGAAAAAAAATTAGTTACTGCTGCATCTAAAACAAGAAGACTAGGGAGGTATATAGATCGTCTTTTCCGAGAAGATCCTGAAGCAAGAAGTACATTAACAGCAAGTTCCTCGGCTCCAAGGGCTAGAAATTTAGCAACGTCTACATTATTCAACCTTATTTATCGCGTAGGTTTACTTATGATTATAAGCTTTATTATTATTCACCCACATTGGTTTTTGTCCACAATAATACAATTACCAGCGGCAATAACAGAAAGTGTTGCAATGTATTCTCCTGAAGTCATTATAATCTTACTTCTTCCAATTATGTTAATTTTTCCATTAATTTCAAAATTGATCTCATTTATCAAACATAGAAACTTGATAATTCGATTGCAACAAGAAGGACGTATAAAGGAACTTCTGATTTCTGTTGGGGATTACGTTATAAAAGAAGAAGCTAAAGCTGCTATACAAGAAGAAAGTGAAGAAGTTGCAACTGAATCTGTATAAGAATTTTACTTTTTCTAATTACAGATTTATAACATATCTTGCTAAATCAGTCTTTCTTTTTTTGTCTATCATTAAAGTGTCGTAACAATAAGCCTTAATTCCTAATTTTTCAATATTTGATTTAAGCTCACAATCCTTGTTATCGATAATAAAGTTTCCCAAAAAATCCTTATAAAAATGTGCAATACCCATACATGAGACTTCTAACCCGTAATATTTCATCATTTTATCTGCTGGACCTTTAACAGCGGCGCCTTGAATAATTGGACTTACTGCAAAAACTTTATTTTTAACTTTCGAAAGTGCATCTTTTATCCCCTTCACTTGAAGGATCGTTCCTATTGATACTATTGGATTTGATGGACAAATTATAACCTTTTTAGCTCTTTTTATATAACTTAACACATTTTTTACAGGTTTTGCTTTTTCAATCCCTTTAAATTCGATTTTTAGAATTTTAGGTTTGCATTGATGTTTAATAAAGTATTCTTCGAAGTGTATTGACCCAAAAGCTGTAGTAATAAAAGTCTCAACTCTTTCATTAGACATAGGAATAATATGAGCTTTGACTCCTAAATTTTGACATATCAAATTTGTTATTTCTGTTTTTTTAAGGCCTTGCTTAAATAAATCAGTGCGATAAATGTGAGTGGCTAAATCCTTATCACCAAGGTTAAACCATCCTATATCATAATAATTCTTCAATATGTTTAAACAATTAAATGTTTCATCGACAAAACCCCATCCTTTTTCTTTATCGATAAAATTTGCTAAAGTATAAGTAATTATGTCTAAATCAGGGCAAATTTTAAGTCCAAATAATTCAATATCATCTCCAGTATTTACAATGATTTTAAGTATTTCTGGATTAACTACTTGAGCTAAACCTTCAATAAATTTTGCCGCACCAACTCCTCCTGCTAAAACAACGTAATAATTTTCACTCATAAATTATAACCTTCAAACATTAAGTTCAAATATTATCTCTTTTAAATTTTTACGTTTTGGGGCTTTTATTGGTTTTATAGGGTACCCCACCGTAAAAAATGCCATAGGTATATACGTTTGAGGAAGTTTTAAAATTTCTTTTATTATGTTTTTAGCAAAAAGTGGAGCACAATACCAACATGCCGCCAACTTTTTCATCTCAAAGGCAAGGAGCAAATATGTTGCTGAACTACTTATACTTTGTATCCCTAGAATAAATTCATTGTTTTTTCTTTCTGGATCAGGATATTTTTCTAAATCTGAAGTATCTAGGCACAATAAAATTAAAACCGGGGCATTTAAGAAATTTTTTCTGGTTCTTTCGATTTTAGTTTCAATGAAATCCTCAAGTTTTCTATCTTTTTCTAAGTCAATTCTTAATTTCTCATTCATCTTTTCTATTAAATCTTCACGTAGCCTATCACTCTGTAATATTATATATCTCCAAAATTGCCCGTTATGGGCACTCGGAGCCCATTGAGCAAGCTCAATACATTCTTCGATAATATTTCTTTCTACGGTTTTTGTTTCAAATTGTAATTTGTAACTCCTACGACTTTTTAGCAATTTATTCATGATTGATTCTTCATTATACAGAAATAAATCATCCTCCTTGCTTCTTAGAATAGATTTAATTAATGCATTCTCATCAAGTTCAAAATTATACCCTTTTATTAAAACTATAGGAATACCTTCATCTGATTCACCCATAACTAATTGAGCAGCTGCTGCTAAACTATCAACTTGCCCAATAATTGTTGTTTGAAGTTCATAACCATACAAATCCTTTCTTCCCCGCATATCTAAAATTGGGCTTATTCCTGAAACACCAATAGCAGTTCCGATAGCTCCTAATCTAAAAGGTCTACCAAAAGAATCAGATATTATTACGGCAATGTCCTGATTTGTCAAAGTTTTCAACTTTTTTCTTATTCTTTCAGCATCTTTATCTGGGTTTTCTGGCAATAGAGTAACTATTCCTTCACCTTCAGTATTAGATTTATCGATTCCAGCATCAGCACAGATAAACCCATGTTTAGTTTCAGTCAATATAACATGTTCATACCTTATAAGTTGTTTTGATTCATCTAAGATTGCTTGTATTAATTCAGGTTTTTTTTCCGGTAATCCATGACTTCTTGCTTTTTGCTTTATTGAATTGTAAAGTTCCATAGCTTTCTCAGTTGGTATGATTTCATTCAAATTTTTTGTTCTTCCATTGCATTTAGAAATAATTGTCTGTGCAATTATAATGATATCTCCATTTTGTAATGTTAACTTATTTCTATCTAAAGCATCAATTATGATTTTGGGAAGATCATCTCCCTTTTTAATTAATGGAATTCCTTTTAATCCAATAATTTTTATTTTATCTTTAAAATTCATTATAAGTACTTCAAATATTGATATATCTTCTAATATCAGATTTTTTACTTTCAGCTAGCTTTTCAAATTTATTAGGGATTGCACAACAAGCAGAAAAAAACTTAAATTGGATTTTAGAATTATAGCTTTTTAACCACTTTAAAGTTTCTTTAGAGGGGATTTCAATTCTAGTTATACCTGCTTTAATAGCTGCTTTTTCAATTTCAGTCTTGATTTTTCCTCTAGGTCTCATGCAACCTAATGATATCTCTGTGTCAGGAAAAGCAATTCTAATGATTGCAATAACTTTAGCAATATCTTCAGATTTTGGAGTCTCGAATTTGATCTTGGAATGTTTTGGGGGAATTAAAACAATAACAACAATTAACGAGGGATCAATATTTGATTCTTTAATAAATTTAATAGATTCTAACTCATTATTGAGTTTTCCATAATGTAAACCAATGCATATATGTGGTACGATATTTAAGTTGTATTTTTTCAATATTTCTATTGCTTTTTTATATTCACTTAAATCAATATCCAAATGATAAATATTTTCTACAACTTCTTTATCCATATTTATATCAAATGATACTATATCAACATTTGCTTCGGTAAGCTTCTTTGCTGTTTCTTCATTTAATAATCCTGTGTGGGTATTTATTATCAAATTCGTCTCTTTCTTTACTTTTTTAATTGTGTCTAAAAATTCTATTAATGGTACTGAACCATCATCCATACTCCCTCCTGATATTAAAGCACCTACTCCACTCTTATTAGAAAGATCCAGCAGAAATTCTTCTAACTCCATATTAGTTAGAATTTGTTTCATCCCTTTCAAATATTTTTTATTACAATGTTCACATTTTAAGGCACATTCACTTCCCGTGATACTGATTGCCGGAAATCTCATTGTGGGAATGTAAATTTTTAAGATATTATCAAAATTGCTTTTAGTTATCTCTTGAGTTAAGGTAAAGAGTTCATTTAAATAATTGGATTTTAATTCAAAGAATTTTGGAAAATCTTCCCATGATAACGAATTAGTCTTAAATTTGTCTAATAATAATTGAGTACTATTCATATTTCTTTAACCACTTAAATTTTGAATATTTCTCTACTGCTAATTGCTCTGCTAATTCTTTCTCATCTTCAGAGATAGCGCCATCTTTTAATAAAATTCCTAATGACTTTTCAAATCCCTCTCTCAATGAACCAATTAGTTTACTTTCTTGAAAATTTAAAATATAATTTTTAATACCTATACACTTAGCACGAACTGATCTTACCATTCTGGATTTTCCTACATTTTTAGGAGCTTTTAATACAGAATACATTAATTCAGGATCAATATCTAATAAAATAGTACCGTGTTGAAGAAGATAGCCTTTCTTTCTAACTTGTGCATTCCCTGAGAATTTCTTTCCATCTAGTAAGATAGCAGGGCAATGGATAATATCTTTTTGTGTTTTTAATCCAAATATATTTAGTCCTATAATAATTCCCTGAGTAATTATCTCAAATTGTTCTATTACCTTATTTGCACCTAAATTCTCAAGAAATTTGATAGGGCACACAATTGAATATGTTATTTCTTTAAGTTCATCGTGAAAAACAGCACCACCTCCAGTAATGCGTCTTACAATATTGAAACCTTTATCTTTTGTAAAAGGAACATAAATCTCATTCGAAAGACTTTGATTCCTTCCAATACTAGCAGTTGAAGGTTTCCATTTATAAAACCTTAGAGTACTTGGAGATTTTCCCTCTATTGTCATTCTTAAAATTGCTTCATCTAATGCCATATTCCAAAAGCCATTGTTAATCTCTAGTGGTAAAAATCTCCATATATTCATTTTTTATACTTAAAAATCATCTAATAAATTTATTTAATAATTCAAATAATTCAATTTTTTCCTTTTCTTTTAATGGTCTTGGATAGTTATAAATTGGACCTGATGGTTTAGATGTATAATAAGGACGATTGCATCCAGGACATCCAGAAGTTAAAAAAGCATTTGTCTCATTGATAATTTTGATTAATTCATTTTTATTAATATTGATATTTACTATTTCTCCTCTTTTATTAAATGTAAAATCATTTATCTTTCTTTCATTATTAAAGATAAGAAATCTTCCTAGCTGTAGCTTTCTAAAACTTAAAATAGCAGGTTGTGGTATATTTTCAAATTTTGTACCTTTAATGGGCATAAATGCAAATAATGAAACAAGAATGCCTAATTGATATAATTTTTCTATAAGTTCAATAACGCTTCTTTCTGTTTCATCTAAACCAATTATTATATGTGTACTTACAAATCCAGGAGAAAAAATTTCCAAAGCTTCATTCAACTTCTTAAAATGCTCTTCCCATCTATAAGGTCCTCCGATTTTAATACCTTTAATCTTTTCAAAAACTTCAGCTGTAGCACCATCTAATGCAATCCCTACCCGATCAACCCCCCTAATTTTAAGTTCTTTTAATTGCTCTTTTAAGAAAGGAGGAATAGCAACTGATATTGGAATATCTGTATAAGTTCTAATCTGAGTAATGATCTCTATTAAGTCATCAAAATTTCCAGGATAATTTAGAGTCTGAATGCAAATTCGTTCAAATTTTTTTGAAAATGGCATATACTTTAATTTTGTCAGAAAATCTTTAAATGAGAATATTGGCCAATTAACTCTAGAAAGTTTTTCTATTGAGCTTTTTGATGAACGAGCTTGAGGACAAAAACCACAATTAGCAATACAATGACCCTCCGTAAATGTCATTATATAACATGTAGTCGGGGGATTTTTGAATTGAGAAAATGCTCCTAATCCTAAAGTAGAAGCGCTTCCAATAGATACTCTAATTTTTTCTATTGTCACTAATCTCACTAGTAAATTGGTAAAGATAAGTTTTATTGCTTCAGTTTATAATTCATTTAAACATTATAATTATGCTAATTTTAAGAAATTTCAAGATTTATTAGATCGAAATTAGTACATAAAAAATTTATTAAATCAATTACTAGCCTATTAAATAATATGGATATCCTCTCCTTATTCAAAAGTGTTAAAAAAAAAAAAAAAAAAAAATATTCCTAAATTCTTCTTTTTTGAACCATGTAGTACAGTGTTAAGAAAATCAAGAGTAAGAAATAAACATACCTATACATGAAGAACACGAGCCAACTAATTAGGATTGGTATGAAATACCTCTTATATAACTTTTGGTTGGTATCAGTTAAAGATTTTGAAAGATCTGGATTTTTTGCATCAAAGAATATTGAAATAAAGGGAGTTAATAGGATAAGGTAAAATTTGTAAGAACCACGTGGGAAGAAGATCTGTAAAGTTATCACTAGATAAATGCTTAAGAAAAGAGCCTTTATTATCACCTCATCTTTTAGATTTACTTTATTAACACCCTTATATCTAAAGAAATTGTAAAAAATTATTAGAAAGCAAATCCCTAAAGGAATAAAATATACAATTAAATATGCTATTGGTAATGTAATAAAGTCTGGAATACCAATGAGGAGAAAGAAATCGTTAAAACGAACAGGGTATCCGAGAGAAAACGTAAGTGTATTAACGAAATCTATTGAATAATTTGTATGCATTTGGAAGAAATTATTGAAATATGTATTGAAATCTACAATTATAAAAGGAATAGAGATTAGGAGAATAATTATGAAATATATTGAAGTGTATTTTACTACCCCCTTAACTTTATTTAACAAATTATCCTTATTCTTTCCCTGTTTTTGAGCTTGTTTCACTAGTAGAATTAAAAATAGAGGGAAGAAAGCAATCGTGAACTGTTTAAACAACGTAGCAATTCCTAGAGAAACCATTGACAAGCTATTTTTATCATTTAGCACCAAATAAAATGAAAGCATGATAAAAAATACAAAAATCGTAGGATTGAGCCACATGTAACTTGAATAAAAAATCGTGAATGGATTAAGAAAATACAATAACATGGATATTGTTGATTTTCTTTCATTTGCGGTTATCTTATGCACTATTCGATAAATAAGAACTCCAGTACCAAGTGTAGCTAAAAATATCGGAATTGCCCCACTCCAAGGCGGAATAGGTAAATAAGACGCACCAGCAATAGTCAAGATGAAAAGTGGACCATATATGTAATTGAAATATTGTGGAGAATATGGCCAGAAACCATTTTTAAATTCAGCTATCCATTCAAGATAAAAGAATTTAAAATCTTGATATAACTCCATGTGTAAGATTTCATTGAGGAGGTCTGGATTTATCCTATAGGATGGCAAATTCGCTATCCCAAACAAAAATAAACCAATATTGATGCCTGCTCCAATTATGAAATACCTCTTCCACCCAACGAAATATAACGCTGAACTAAATAGAGTCGAGACAGCACCAAATGCTATAATCACTAATCCAATGAAGTAAGTAATAGGTGTAATTGAATAATGATAGAAGAATACGAAATCAAATGATTCAATTCCATTATTGACTAATACAATAAATACATCTGTATCTTCATGAACATGAATGGCTTTTTTGATTTCTCCGAAATCAGTTACTTCATCATGATATTGGCTAATTGGCTCTAAATCATCCAAATTTGAACCATTTTCAAATTCGAAGTAATTAAGTTGATTTAATACATAAAGAGAATAGTTGATCTCACTATCTTGATTAATTAATGAGATAAAAAGGTATATTTGAAAGTCATAGTAAGTTTGTTCCAACTCAGGAATGATACTTACTGTATAATTAGTACTTATATCTTCTACAACTCTTACACCTTCATTGGGTTCAGAACTTACATTTGAATTCCCAACTTCAATTGGATTAATGGAATGAATTATTAACCCTATTGTGACGAGAATAATTCCGGATATTAAACCAATTTTAATGAGAAACTTTTTGTTTTTTTCAATCATGATAATCCAATTCTTATTGATACTATAGTTAAACCATTTAATATAGAATCTTCAAAAGTATAATTTAAACTCATCAATAAGAAAACTGAATTAAAATGGATAATATTAATTTAAGATCTATTTTCTAGAAAATGCCTCTTGTTCATGTGTAATAGACTTTTTTGTTGGATAATTGTAAGCTAAAGACGTATCCATACTCTTCTAGCTTATCAAGATATTTAGTGAGAGTGTTAAAATGCATCCTTAAATTCTTGATTAATTGATATTTTGAGTAAAAATCACCCTTTTCACTTAGGAACTGCAAAATTTTTTGAGCTTTTTCACTTGAAATGAAGTGTAACATTTCTGCCTTATGAGGTTCAAGATCTGAAGAAAAATAGATTTGCCGGTTTTCGATCTTCTTTTTTCTTATGAAATTAAACTTTAGGAGCATGTTTATGTGCCATTTCACTAGATATTTTGACATTCCTAAAAGAGTTACGAGGCGCATGAAATGGATACCTGGATTATTAATAATTGCATTATACATGCTAACACGATTCTCATTAATTAATACGTCTTCCTTAGTATATTTTGAACCATTAACAATGACTTGTTTATTTGCCAAATCATTCAATATTTTATAGATACCGTTACTGTTTAACCCGCTTGAATCCCTAATTAACCTTGAATTGATGAACGGAACGATTTTTTCAATCTCCAGGAATCGATTTTTTGAAAGGTATTCTTTAACAATTCTATATACTTCCATTTCCGTGTGAGTTAAAGAGTATAAATCAATCGATTTTCCAGTACTAACAAGTTCACTATCTCTATCGATTTTTCTGTTCCTTTTTACAATGAGTACTACATTTAAGACTATTGAACTTGCAACAAAAAAAGATCCATGGAGTAATAGTTCATTATAGCTAGTAATGTCAGCTGTAACACCTGAAGCAATAAAGCCATAATTATTTTCATAAATTCCCTTTTGAGTATAATCTAGTGATTCTAATTGTTCTGCATCCATATTATTCATATCTAATGAGTTTATAGCATATTTATCTGTTATGAGAATGCAGCTGAAAATCGCTATTATACCCACTGTTAAGAGGAAACTTTTGTTTCTTAATGCTTTTTTAAAGATGGTCTCAGAATTCATGCTATTAAATTTTTTATAAGCTGTGGCAGTTAAATGATGATTAAAATTTAATCGTTATTATATTAAGATCAGATTATTCAGTATTTATTGTCATCAATGAGAAAATTGAATAATTCTATACTACCCTCTCACGGGTAATTTACTTTTTCAGAATATTAAAAAATAAGAATTTTCATAACATATTATGAAAGAAATTAAAAAACAAGTAGAGAAGCAAAGGTACTAAAAATGAATTCATTATTGAAGGCGTACAGCCTTTCTGAGAAAGCAATAATGCTTTATCGCCATGGTTTAGGGAAATTTCCTCTCACATTTGGTGAAATCAAAATTTTTATTCCTAACTTATCTGAAGATAAAATTAAAGAAATTATTGAAGAATCTGGTTGTGACACTTCAGCAAAGCGGAGCCAGTACCCTATTGCTACCGAAGGATTCAAATATACCAATAGGGTACACCACGTAGCGGCGCGAGTTTCAAAATGTATATCAATACATGTATAAATTGAAAGAAAATTGTAGTGGAAAATATCTTTCTCAAAGTAAATATATACAACAACATCGTGCTATTGACGATGCGATTTATGAGGCGGAATTACTATATTTTCTCTATCATGAATTCAAGTATCCTTTAGACTATCAATGTAAAATTCATAATATTATGAATAAATCTCATTTAATATTTGAAAAACGTAAAAACCTTGCAATATCTAATCAAAACAATAATACATATTCTTGTTCGAGAAAAAATATACATAATAACAATCCCGAAAGAGAAGATCTTTTATAGTTTTACTTTT
>JBHLNW010000081.1:0-16240 GCA_048941185.1 Promethearchaeota archaeon | reverse complement strand
GTAGGAAGATTTTCAAAAGGTTGATTCCAAAGAGCAAATGTTATAGTACTAGGTGTAGACTGAACTGAGAATGTTATCTCTTGTCCTGATTCTATATATTCATATTCATACCAAAATTCATTAAAGTATAAAGTTTCTGTAGAACGATAGTTTACAGTACCAGTTTCATCTGCACTAGTAAAAGGAAACCAGAATGCTACACCCGCAGCAGGCAATATTACCAATGCAAGAATGATAAAAAATGTTATACCTCCACCAACATACATAGGGCTATAATACCAAGGTCTATACCAATGTCCTGCCCACCAAGGTGAATACCACCACCTCCAATACCAAGGTCGATGGTACCACCAATAAGGTCTATAATACATACGATGGGGGCGGTAATATCTATGTGTATAGGGTCCACTTGGAGGTCTTGATACTATTCGATTAGCACCAGTTCTTCCAAATGGTGTTCCACCTCCACGATAAGGAGCTCTAAATGAGCCAGGAGAACCTCTAAAACCCCCTCCTCTAAATCCGCCTCCGAAGCCTCCACCTCGGAAACCACCACCTCGAAAGCCACCGCCTCTAAATCCGCCACCACGCGGCATTTTTTATGTTGACACCTCACTATTTTTAACTTTAGGTTCTTCTATTCCCCGAAATATGTAGTCTCGATATATTGCCAATAGTAATAATACCATCGATATAATTGACAATGTTAACCCTATTGGATCCAAAGAAATAATGGGGGCTGGAGTTTCAAGTGCAAATGCAATTCCAAATAAAATCCATTCAAAAGCCAGAAAAAAAACTGCTAAGCCAGGCACTATCGTCCTTAGAATCCAGCTTGTTCGCAAATTTCTCGTATCAGAAAAACTTACATATACAATAGAAAACAATGATACGATCCCTGATATTAAAAGTAAAATACTAAATATGCCAATAACTAACCAAATAGGACCGTTATTAACGAATAAATCAAGAAAAGGTACCATAATCCCTAGTCCTCTTGCTTCAAACAATGTGAAAGATATTTTACCTCCAACTGGGCCAATTCCAAGTAAACTCATCAAATCTAATTGATTTCCTGTATAAAACCCAATTACTCCTGCGAGAGGTAAGATTATACCTAAAGTAAATGCTAAAATTGCGGCAATACTAGCAAACCAGAATTCCGCGACTTTTGTATTTCTTACAGGAATAAGCCCAACTTTATCTACATTTTGATCAGGAATAAAACTCCAACAGTCTTGGATGGTACATACTCCTACAAGTTTTTCATTTTCAACCACAGGTACTACATTCACATTTAAATTTCTCATTCTTGTAAATGCTTCAGCTACAGGTGTGTCTAAACTTACTGGATTTATTTTATACATTGTAGAAATAACTTTTTCAGTTTTTACATCTTTTCCTTCTGCCACGGCATTTTGTACTATGTCAAAATCAGCGATAACTCCAAGGACTTTTTGCTTGTCTCCTTCAACTACGACTAAATCTGGAACACCCAATTCTTTCATCTTTTTTGCTGCTTCTTGAATAGTAGCATTTGAGTCGATTATCCCATATTCATCATTAATGACTAGATCTCGAACAAAATATTCTTTTAAAGCCATGGATTAAACATCCCATTTTTTTTAGATTAATTTTTATGAGGAATACACGAAATAGTATATATAAATCTTTTTGTTAAATTTTGTTTCTCGAATAAGAAAAAGAAAAGTAAAAATTGGACTCTTTATCTTTCTTATAAGCTATTTGAAAGTTGAATATGTTAGTAAAATCAAATCAAAACATCTCAAGGTAACTACAGTAATCCTAATTTAATAAATTCATTTAATGAACTAAATGAATCAAGAATTAAATATGGATTAATTATCGACTTAGCTGAAGTATAAAATCCTCCTTTTCCTGTTTTAACTAAAATACCTTTAATTCTTGCATTAATTGCTCCTTGGATATCAGATTCAAGATCATCACCAATTACAACAACTTCATTAGAACTAAGACTTATTTTTTTTAAAGCTTGTAGAAAATATTCCTTTGAAGGTTTTCCAAATATTTTTGGAGTCACATTGGCAGCTTTAGCAATCATATACACAAATGAACCTGTATCTATGACTGGTTCTCCCTTGTGGTCAAGATAATAAATATTGCCTTGAGTTCCAAGAAGTTTTGCTCCTTTAAGGATATATTTAAATGCTAAATTTAAACGGTTAATGTCCCAATTATCATGAAAATCGCCTATAATTACATAATCGGGGATTTCATGATCTTTTATTTGTTTAAATGCTTTAAATTCTTCAGCGATTTCTTTTGTAGTGACAAAATAAGATTTTTTATTTGGATGCTTAGATAAAAATTCTTTCACTGCAATAATAGGGGTAAATATTTCATTTATATTAACCGAAAATCCATATTTCTGTAAGGTTTTTAGAACCGTTGTCGGGGATTTGCTATCTGTATTTGTAAGAAAAAGAAGTTTTAAACCTTTTGCTCGAATTTTAGAGACTGTATCAATTGCATTAGGAATTGGATTTCCTTTAAAATAAAGAGTACCATCGATATCGGCTAAAATCCCTTTGACAAAATCTAAATTCTTTTTTTTTAGCATAATTAATATAATACCAAATGGTTCTTTAAAGGATTATCAAGATAACTATAAATAATGGATTTTTTTTATTTCGATAATTGCATTTCTTATATATGTCTTCTACGCTTATTTCGGTCTAGTATAAGTTTAAATCTTATTTTTTAAAGATTTTAATTAATTTAATTAATATTAATTTTCATATCTTCGTGAAAGCTTAGTTTCACGCTTAACATAATATATAGAAAGATTATTACCGCATTATCACTGTATTATTCATTAAATTATTATAATATAAAAAAAAATTAATTATCTCTTAGGAATAATTTCTTGATAAATTTCGGTAATGTAAATCCAATATAGAAGCAAATTGAACTAAAGATAACAAAAGTTCTCGCAAGAAAAATAATTATTTCAGTATACATTTCTCCTCCAATCGTGTCTATTATTGTTCCAATTGCAAAAGTGAGAAAAGCTATTATTAAAAACTGACTTTTTAATTTAATCTCAGGTTCTTCTGTTTTAAGACTAGCTCTCGCAAATAAAAATCCAGTAATTAGTAATAAAAGTATAGAAAATAATATATAAAATTGTATCCAAATAGCCCATTCTACAATGAAAACACTTATTTGATTTCCAATTAAGAGATCCTCCATAAATTACGTGTTATCCTTACACGCTAAATGGATTTTCAAAAGAAAAATCTGGTTTTTATAGGGGGACGTGAAACTGAACGGTAATACTTCACTAAGGGATACCCCAGAATCATAATTCCGAAAATTTTATCTTTGATATCAAGTACCCTTTCACTTATTTCTTTGTTTTCATTGAGAAATATCTGAACACCCCCAATCCAACAAGAACCTAAACCTAAAGTTTCAGCATATAACATAGCATATGTTATTGCGATCGTTGCATTGGTAATATCCCATTTATTATCCGAATGGAGTATCAAGATATGTGGTGCTTTATAAAAAAAGGGATCTATTCCTTTTTCTCTCTTTTTTTTATACATTTCTCGTTCTTCATCTTCTTCTATCGCTTCAATAATCGAATCTATAAATTCATTGATTTTTTGTTCATCTGAGATCACCAAGCATTTTAAAGACCGTTTATTCATTGCTGTAGGAGCATATCTCATGCAATTAATTAATTTTTCAATAATTTCTTTTGGAACTTTCTTATTCTTATATTTTCTAATAGATCTTTTTGAAAGCATTAATTTATTCAAATCTTGAGGGGATATAGAAAGGTTTGATTCGTTAAAATCAAAAGGAATATCATCCATACCTGTGGATATTATTGCTCTTTCTGGACATACTGCAATACAATGTCCACATAAAATACAACCTTCAGAACTATCGAAAGTTATTGTTTTTTCTACACCATTTACACTAAAATTTCCTCGAGGACATTCGTTAATACAAAGTCCACAATGATTACAACGCATACTATCAATTCCTTCAATTGGCATGATTAAGATAAAAATCTTAAATAATTATAAATATTACGTGAAAATGTAATTTTAATCATAATATTTTTGAATATTCGATTTTTAAATCCTTTACTATACTTCTTTAGAACCAATCTATCCAAATTTGATAATACTTTTAATATAAATACTTACTCACTTCCCTCAATATATTAAAAATTTTCAATGAAAACATTTATATAAGAGTATTTGTTTATTTCAATTGATGTTCGATTTATGATATATCGAAAATAGAATATTGGTGAAGTTAAAAAAATGTTTTTTGGCAAAAGATTTAGTGGTCATCACGGTGGACCATTTTCTGGATTAGATATTTTAGTACTTTCAATAATTAGGAATCGCGATGGAATTTCTGGATATGAAATAAGTCAAGAAATCAATAAAAAGTTTAAACCAATGTGGCGAGCCTCTCCAGGAACAATATATCCTTTATTAAATAGATTAGATGAAAAAGGTTTTGTCGAAACAGAAGAATTTATTGATGAAAACAATCGTCAGAAAAAGATATACCGAATAACAAATCAAGGCGTAGAGAGATTAAAAGAAGTATTAAAGGATAATTTTGAAACAAGTATGAATACACTTGGAGATTATATTCGCACGATTGTAAATGCTTGGTTACCTCATGAAAAAGGAATAAGAGGAGCTATATCATGCTTCCCGTATCATTGCGGGCCAATTCAGAGAGAAATTGATACAGAAGACTTTTCTCTAAAAAATATCAATCGAATTGAGAGAATTCTAAAAGACTTAGAATTTAGCAAGGAAAGGATCGAAATACGACTAAATGATATTAATAACGAAATCGATACATATACCAAGATTTCAGAAGATTTAAAGAAAAAAAGAGAATTAAATACTAAAACCATCCCAATAGTGGATGATGATGAATATGAGCGTTTTTAACTTTTACCAATATAAACAAAAAATAATAAGGAGGCAAAAAAATGTGTAATGAAAAACATCATGGAACTAGAGTATATGCAGGAGGCTGCTCATTTGGACCTCAAGATATTGCAAAAATGAAAAGAATGGCGAAACATTTTATGCATGGCTTTATGGGAAGTCATATTCCTTATAATATTGAAGATGTTGGAGATTCTTATCTGATAACAGTTCCATTGGCAGGTCGTACCAAGGAAGAAGTCAAAGTTTCGCTGATTAATAAACATCTAAATATTAAAGCAGAGAAACCTAGGATACCTGAAAGAGAAAATCTGAAAGAAAAATCAGAGGAAGAGAAATCTGCGCAAGATTGGTGTATGCCTTTTTTCGGAATGGGTTTTAAATTTATAGATGTGGATATGGACATTCCTTTACCTATTGACGCAGATACAGAAACACTTGTTTCAAAAATGGCAAATGGGCTCTTAAAAATTACGATGAGAAAGAAACCTGCAAAAAAGATAGACATTAGTGAGAATTAATAGATATAGCGGAAATAAAAAGCGGAGCGCTTTAGAATTAAGAATTTCAAGATTCACAGGGAGTGATATAGTAAAACCTAACTCTAAAGCACCCCATTTAATAATATTTTTTTTTTCTATTTAAATTGTCTGCAAATATATTCAGTTTTGAATAATAAAATTATTTATACAACTTTTATCTTTAAGATTTTATTTTTAAAATTATTCCTAAATAATCTAAATCCATTTTTAAGTTATTCTCGAGAATCCATTATTCTTTTTTCACGTTCCTTAATAAATTTCTTTACTGGTCTAAATATTAAATAATGCCCTTGTTGGTATGTTTTATAACCATGAATGACCTTTCCAAATTTTGAGCCAAAATAGTACCAAAACATATATGAAATGAGTAAAAAGCTTGCTATAACTTCCATTCCAACTTGATGTGTAATTTGTAGATCTATACCAAATACTATAAATGAGTTCCATAGAAAGTATTTCCCGGAACTTGTAGATGGAATATTTACCCAAGGAAGGAAATTTAACCAAGTCATATCAATTATTTCAATATAAATTAAAATATCAATTGACCATAATACCGACAGAAATAAAATAGCCAAAAAAACAATCCAATCCTTATTTCTCTTGCGTAAATATTTTCGATATAAATATGAGTTTAACCATCCAAAAATATAACTTAATATCAATCCTTCTACAAATCCCATTTATTTTTCACGCTCCAACCATTTATTTTTAAGATACCATTCAATAGTATCATCAGTAGCACTTTTATAATCTGGAAATTTAAATTTAAATCCTAAATTCTTAATCTTTTGGTTAGAAAAAAGATATTGATGGGTAGTGTAACCAGCCATTGATAAATCGACTGGAGGTCTTGAATGTAGTTTTTTAGCTTTTTCATTTTTCTTTTTATTCAGCCAGAAAAGAAATTTCGAGAAAATTTTGTATAATGGCCACCAAATAGGAAAATTAAAATAATTAACATTTAGTAAATCTGCAAGATATTCAAGGAAATCCTCTTGAAAGCAAGGGTTTAAAACAAGATTATAACTCTCACCTATTGATTGCTCATTTTCTGCTAAAAATATAGCCGATCTAACTAAATCTTCAACATGAATCAATGGCATTGCTAAACGCTTCTTTTTAGGGTAGATATGAATACCTGGACCAAACCCTGACTTATTGACTAATTGTATTATATGAAAAACTCCATAAATTTGATATGGCCCTATGATAGGTGCAGGTCGTATAATCGTAGCCTTTAAATGATAATTTTTAATATATTCCTTCAAAACCATTTCTTGTTCCATTTTACTTATACTATAATTATTAGGTGGATTGTAAGGCTCAGTTTCTTCAGTAGGAATAGGATATCCTCTATTATCTTTTTTATATTTAGGTTCTCCATAAATTCCACATGTACTCCAGTGAATAAATCTTAATTTATTTAAATCTTGAGTTTTAGATATAATTTCAAGCTGATTTTGTATACCATCTACATTTATTTCTCTTAATACGTCTAATTCAGCAAAATAGTCATATAAACTAGCAATATGAAAAATAAAATCATATTTTCTATCTTGAAATAGATCAATAAGAGACTTTTGATCTGTTAAATCAGCTGGTATGAAGGAAATTCTTTTATTATCTAATATTTCAGTCATATACTTAAATTTAGCACTAAAAATAGTTTCTTTAGCCATTAATTCATCTCTTCTAGTTGAGGGTAAATCTGTAGCCACTATATTCCATTCTGGTTTTGTTTCTAAAATCTCTTTTATAAGAAATGTACCAGTATGACCTTTTGCTCCATCAACTAATACTAATTTACTCATTTTTGATTTTAATAAAGAAGTGATTTAATTATTTTTATTTTATTTAAATATATACAGCATATTCACAAATGTTATCGCCTGCACCTATTGATTTTAACATCTCAACTTGAACAGGCCTTTTAAGTAAGGTTTTAAAAATTATTTTTACCCAACCTAAGGAACAATAACAAAATGTTCTGTTTAAATTTACTATTTTATTTCTGACAAGAGGACATCCACATTCATTACATTTTGAACTAATGATATTGCCATTTAAATTCCATTGACCGCACCACGGAATTTGATTATTAGTTTTTTCAATAATTTCTTCAATGGAAGTTGTTTCTCCAGAAATTTTTTTCGCAATTTCATAACTCCCTGCTATTGCACACGCTTCTCCACTTTTTTCCATTATTTTCCTTTTTTTTTCTATACTTAATTTTTCGATACCATTAACAATAGAATTTATAACTCTACTAGATCTTTCTAATAATGCCTTTTTGCTGTTATATTTGTTTGACATAACTGATTCAGCCTCATTCTTAAAATCTTAAGCATGAATGATTATAACATTCGGTATATTATTCCTTGAAGATTTTTTTTTAAATGATTTATTTATAGATAATACAAGGAACTAAAAAAAATATACTTTCAGACTATAATTACTATTGAATTTAATATATATTATCGTAGTATTACACCGATATATTATTTCTAATAAGTGTGTAAAGTATAACAAAAACATTAAGTAATGAATATCAAAAGGGGTTTTACAAGAAAATGAAATTAATAACTTGTCACATTCCAGAAGCATATCTTACCGGTATAGAGGAATTAGTTAATATGAACCTGTATCCCAATCGGTCTGAAGTAATTCGTGTAGCAATACGGGATTTACTTAAGACAGAGCTTTCCTCAATTTTGAGGAAAGTTAAAGAATAATTATCATTTTATCTTTTTCCTTATTTTTCTTTTTCAGGTTCTGGTTAATTAGTTAATAATTCTAGAATTTTTATAATATTAGCAAACTGATAGAGATAATAAACATTCCAGTAATGATTCCTATTATTGAGTAATGTTCCTTAGCAAGTGACCGAGACATTGGCAAGAGTTCATCTAGGGATATATATACCATAATTCCACCAACGGCTCCTAACATAGCATTTAAAATGAAATCATTAATAAACGGAAAGAGAATTAACCATGTTATTAAAGCTCCTAAGGGTTCACTCATTCCTGAAAGAAATGACCATTTAAATGCTTTTTTTTTGTCTAGAGTATACACATATATTGGGACTGCAACAGCTATTCCCTCTGGTATATTATGTAAAGCTATCGCTACAGTTAATAAAACTCCAAGTTCAAGTTGAGTAAGAGTTCCGACAAAAGTTGCCATACCTTCAGGAAAGTTATGAATAAATACTCCAAAGAATATGAATATAGATGTCTTAGCTAAGCTAATATCTCTCTTCTCGTCACGATGACGATGTCGATGTCTGTGTCTATGACCATAATGAAGATGAGGCTTGGATTGACCATTACTATTAATTAATACTTCTATTGAATCCTCAAATTCATATTCGTGAGAAACCAAAATATCAATAAAAAACATAATTATCATTCCAATAAAGAAGAACATTAAACCCAATAGGGGGCCTATTATATTCATACTTTCTTGAAGTAGCTCTACAAAAGAAATCAAAATCATAACTCCTGCTGAAAAACCCATGATAAAAGAGATAAATTTAGGACTTGGTTTTTTCATAAAGAAAGCGAGAAAACTTCCAATAGAAGTTGATAAACCAGCTATTAGACTTAATAATAGTCCTAGTATAATTCTTTCCATTTTAGAGCCTTCTTTTAATCTTAGTATCCAAATTATGAAATGGGATCATTTAGACTTATTTATCCTTTATAATGTTTATCATTTTCATTTTAAAATAATATTGCAATAGAAGTATACGGTTCTAAAATTATATAATTTAGTCAAATCTAATTTAATAAAAAGGAGTTTTATATTTAAACATTATTAAATTGATAAGTACTGATTAAATAGGTTAAATATTAAAAATCAGATGATTAGAATAAAGATATATAATATAGAATTATAATAAGGTTTATCAGAGCTTTTATCTTTATTTTAATAATAGTATAGAATACTGATGAATATTATAAATAAGTAGTATTCATTCTCTTAAATAATTTTATGAAAATTTTTGGGATTTGGGATGAAAAGAGTAAGTGATGCCGATAAATTGTTTTACTTTCAAAAAAATTTCTTTACATTGGATGGAGTTTGGATGTTGGAAGCAGAAAAAGAAGTAGGGTGGCAAACCGCTCTAAAGATAGATAAAAATGTCTGGATAAGGCTTATGAAAATAATTTTCAAAAGGATCATGAAATATTTAAATATTGAAAATAATGATCTAAATGATTTTATTGAAATTCTTACATTCCGATGGTCTATTGAGGGTTGGAAATACACAGTTAATCAAATTTCTGAACTTGAAGTAGAAATTCAAATAAATGAGTGTCCATATAAAGCGATAATGGATAGAAACCTCGAACGACGAAATAAGATTCCTCTAATTTGTAAAGGTATGTGCAATCCTTTTTATAGTGCTGCTTTAGAAGATTTCAACCCAAAGATACAATTAGAAAGGAAAAAGTTTATGGGTTTAGGTGATAATATTTGTAACTTTCATTTTAGCCAAAAATCTAAGTAAGGAGGCTAATTTAGTTCTTATAAATAGTCGCAAAATGTTTAATTTGATTTTTGGTATTTGAAATAATTAAATTTGCCTCATTTTCTGTGACATAATAAATGTCAAATACAATATTGTCGATTTCTTTTAATATACTATAATAGTTATTTAAATCAGTTTTATCATTGTCTTGCAATATAGAATCGATAAGATCTATTTTTTCTACAATCTTGTTTTTAATTTTTTTTTCTATTTTGACAATAGGTAAGTGTCTAATCATGTATTGATTTAGATTAATAGTTGTATCCTTTTGATTATTAATAGCATAAATACAATAAAATTGAATCAAAATAGAATTCAGAATAGCACATAAATATTTGAGTTCGCCAATATCATCATGAAGTAATGAGTATATTGATGATGTAAAACAAACATTTTCTTTAGTAAAAATCGCTTCAGGAATAATATTATTATGTTTAATCAGCAATTTCGGTTCTTTATAGTATTTAAAGTCATTACCTTTTAAGATCGTTGAATCTAACTCTTCAATTTTAAAACTTCTATTTTTCTTAAAAGAATAATAATTGAAATCATTTTTAGCACTTATAAAAAAGCAAGAACCACTTAAATCATTCCTTAACTTACTTTTCACAATCTCCAAGCCTAATTCTTCTTCGCCCCTAATCATTTTTGGAAAATTTACAGAACTTAAATAATTTAAATCTCCAATTTTTTCTATTTTTTCAATTAATTGATATATTTCTTGATTTGGTTTAATTCTTATCCTATTCAATTCGATTGTATTTGATTTACAATATGGACAATTCTTTTTAAAAGTATAAACATAGAATTTTTTAGACTTTACACATAATGGGCAATTTAAATTAAAGCAAATCCTTAAGGAATCAACAGTTTGTTTTTGATAGCTAATGATCTTTGTTTTAGGATAATCATAAATAGTCAATTCTGCATCAAATTCATTTACCTTATTTTCATATATTAAAACTTGAACTTCATTAGTTGCTCTCTTAAATAATTTCGAGCCAATGTCAAATATTTTGCAAATATTTGCTTTCGATAGCATTATATTCCTAAATTTAATATAACTCTGCCTTAGAAGGAAGCTTTTTGGAACTAAAAAACCTATAATTTCATTGCTCCAGCTTAAAGCTTTTAATAAAAAAGTACAGTAAATATCCTTATAGAAAATTTTGTCTTTCTTAAGGAGTTCTTTTTCTTTTTGATTTAAAATATTTCCATATGGAGGATTACCAATTATTACATCAAATTTTGGAATTTTAGAATCTATTATACTATTTTGTATCCGAAAATTTGATTTTAATGGAGATACAAAATCTTTTAATATTTCTTTATCTCCATCAGTGAACCACTTTAGAAGTTTCAAGAAGCACAATTTAATGGCAAACTCATTAATGTCAAATCCATATAGATTGTTTATGAGTTGATTTTTAATTTGACTACAGGATAAATGCGAATTTAATTTGAGAATAATATTATAAATGATTTGGGCGGTGCTTAGGAGAAATATGCCTGAACCACAAGCTGGATCGCAAATTGTAATAGTTAATAGTATTTTTGTTATTTTTTGCTTGAGATCCTGATCAAATTTAAGAATTTCATCTACATTTTCTATATTTCTACTGATTTTGTTGCATTCTTTTAATTTTTTAGTAATTAAACACAATAAAGTCTCAGTAACAATAAAATCTGATATAGTTCTATGTGTATAAAAAGTGCCATCTTCCTTCCGTTTTTGGTATGCACTTAAAAAGCTTTCTTCGAAACGATCAATAAATGGAAAGAGGCCATACATTTCATGAAAATCATTAGTGGATATAGATTTATCAAATAGTCCAATGAATTCTTTGAATTTATTAAATTCTTTTTGTTTTTCCACTTTCTACTATTAGAAGATTCTTTTGTATATCATCTATAATTTACAATTTAAAATAATTTATTGTTTATGTGATATTTTCTTTATATTTTTATAGTTAAATTTCCTTAATATAATAGAATACTGTGACTAGTGATCAAAAGGAAGAAAAGGATTATTACGGAGTTGCTCCAATCAGTTCTATAGTTAAAAAAATGAAAAAGGAATATGATAGGGATAGAAAAGATTGGAGAGTTATAGGTTCAAATGATAAAGATGGTAATTTAAATACTTTTATAACAAAAAAACCCAATACTTTTTGGTTAAAATCAAAACAATTAAGTCCTTATTCCGCTTTAAGTATGGGTACAGTTGTGAGAAACTTAGATAAAGATATTGATGAAAAAATTGGAAAAAAGATGTCACCAAACGATATGTTGCGTCTATTTGGAATGATTGTACCTATCAAAAAAGATCAAAATGTAATTGCAACTGGAATTGAAAAATATTCTCAAGAACACGGGAATTATTTTAAGAAATTAATAAATGACAGAGATCCAAATATTGGCCCCGCATTAGGAAGACGTGTTGATCAAGAATTTTCTAAAAAACACCCACAACGACGTGGTCTATATATTTAGAGAAAGAATTATACTTTTTCTTTTAATTTAGCTAACTCGTCTTTACTTTTAATTATAAAATCAGAATTACTTGTATAATTCGAAGTATTGTTAACTAATTCGGTTATTACTGCATTTATTAGATCAGAACCAGACTTTCCAGTACCTCCAGCGAATTCTTTTAATAAAGGTACTTTTAGATCTTGAATATAAAAGGTGACCCCTTTAGAAATCTCTTCCATCATTAATTGATAAGCAAAATCTGGACTTTTCTCCCCTTTCATTAATGGTTCATCTGGATCTTCAAAAGTATAAGATACTTCTAACCATTTCCCACCAGCAGTCGGTACTATTCCATAAATATAATCTTGGGTATAAATCCATAAGGGAGTTCCATTATCGAAGGAAGTATCCACAATTTTTTTAAATTCCTCACTCATTCTACATCAATACTTTTAAAATAAAAATTACTTCTATAAGATAAAGTTAAGTTTGTTTTTTTAATTTTATAGTTATAAACTTTTTATTACAATCTTATCTTTTAAGTTTATGCAAAATAGATATTTAGATAATAGTAGAGAGAGAAAAAATTATGCGAAAACTCAATTATAACAAAATTATCTCTGAAATTCAAGAGTGGATAAAAGAATATGTTAATTCAGCAAAAGTCGATGGCGTTATTGTAGGAATTAGTGGTGGCATTGATAGTGCTGTTACTACGACTTTATGTGTTAAGGCACTCGGTAAAAAAAAAGTAATTGGTCTAGGTTTACCCTGTTCATCAATCTCGCAAGATTTAAAAGATGCAAAGAAAGTAGCTGATCTACTAGGAATTAAATTTATTGTATTTGAATTAACCGAAATTTATAATAAATTTTTGAAAAAATCATCTTCTTTATTTCAATCTAATAAGATCTCTACAGCAAATTTAAAACCAAGATTAAGAATGACAACTACTTATTTTATTGGTCAATCTTTAGGTAACTTTCTCGTTGCTGGCACCAGTAATAGAACTGAAATAGCTATTGGTTATTTTACGAAATATGGTGATGGTGGAGTTGATTTTGAACCAATAGGAGCCCTTTATAAATGTGAAGTAAGGGAAATCGCAAAAATACTCGAAATACCTAAAGAGATCATAAATAAACCACCAAGTGCGGGATTATGGGAAGGTCAAACTGATGAAGATGAGATTGGGCTGACTTATGAGGTTTTAGATGAAATTATTTTTAGGATTGATAATTGTTTAGATTTAAATGACTTAAATCATGAGAATATAAACATGGTAAAAGAAATGATGAAATCAGCATATCATAAACTTAATATGCCACCAATTTTCAAAATAAAGAATTAGGAATGACCAATCTAATTATAAACTTGAGATAACCCTTCTAATTTTATTAATTTTTGAAGTAATACCATTAAGTCTTCCTCTAAGTTCATCACCCTGTTTTTTATATTCATAATCATCAATAGAACCCATGCTATAAGCTTTTTCTAATTCTTTAAAAGTTTTTTCCAGTGAGTAACGTTTACCCTCAAGAGCTATTAATTCTTGGTATAATGAGTCTTTATCAGATGGCAATACTTCTTCAATATCTGTTTCGGATCCTGCGGTTTTACTAGTTTTAGTCTTTAAATCATTAAATCCAACAAAAGGCATTGTTGAGCCTTTTTCCTCTTTTTTCTTTTTTTTTTCTTTCGTAGGGGGAGAACTAAAAGTTTCATCCAGAGTAGGTAATTTTTCAGGTGATTTTTCTCCTACAGACGAGAATACATTAAATAGTTCAGTTCCAGTAGAACGAATTTCTTCAGCTTCAAGCTCTTCTATACTTACTGGAGAAGCTTTAGGTTTGGGTAAACTCGGAGATTCCTCAATAGGTTTAGACTCTTCAATAGTAGGTTCTCTTGTTTTTTCGATTTCTTCAAGAGTAAATGGTACTTTCTTTTCCTTTCTCGGGCTTTCTATTTCTATAATTTCAGGTATTAGTGATCCCTTTTTGGGTTTTTCAGGTAGTTCAGTAAAACTTGGGGATTCGGTTGGTTCTGAGGTTACCTCAGATTCTTCAAGGATGTCTAATATGGATTCTAAGTCTTCTGGAATTTCTGAAACATATTCCTGTTCTTGTTGTTTCTGCATTACTTCCTCCTCAAGCTCGGATTCTAGTCCTAAAATAGCAGGTTGTTTTAGTCTTTCTAATTCTTTTTCAATTTTTGTCTGAACTTGCTCTATCGTTTTAATTCCATTTGCGATCTTAGGTTTTTCTGTTTCAGGTTTGCTAGCAAGTTTAATTTGAGGAGGATGGTCAGGTTTTTTGAAAACAGGAAGTTTAATTTTTGGTGGTGGTAATTTCACATCTTTTTTAGGGGTAATTTTTATAACTTTACTGTGAGATACGTGTTGAAGTGCTTCATCTTTCTTCTCTAACTCTACCTTTAAAGCATCTATTTTTTGTTTTAGATTATCTATTTCTCCTTTAAATTGCTCAGAGACCTTATTTACAATTTGATCTATGTCATAACTAGCAGTTTCTAAATCCTCATGTAAGCGAACAGTTTGAGATTCTTTATTAGTAGCCTGAACTTCAAATTCAGGAAGTTCATCGGTAATATTAATAATTTTTTCTATAGACTCAGGCAATTCAGATTCTAAAAACCAAAGCTCCAATGTATCCCATTTATCCAATTTATTCAATGTTTCTTCAAATAGAGCTTCATTTGCTTCAGCATTAAAGGTTTTTAGTGATTTTAAAGCTTGAATTTGGTTGATTAATTTCTCTCGAGCTGTAATTTCATCATCTGGAGTTGGTTCTCCTTGAGTTAAATATATATAAATATCTTTAATATCTTGAATTATTGATTTGAATTTTTCCTCTTCGCTCATGAAAGATTACTTGAATTGTTTATATTAATTAACTCTTAAAATATCTCTTTAAATATTTAAAAACATTTCACTAATATATTTTTTTGCGATGTTAAAGGAAAATGAATCTTGATTATTCAGTATATATATTGGAAGAATCCAAGATTTTATTAAAAAAGCAATAAGACACTAAGATTTAAAAACAAAAAAAAGATATTTATTATTTATAGTTGAATCCAATAAGGAAAATCAAGTTTTAGAACTAAAAGATGGACGTAAGCTTGGATATGCCGAAAGCGGAGATTTAAATGGTAATCCAAAACTGTGGAATTATGCTATAAATAATATGAGATTTGAAACAATATGAGATTAGGTAAAGAAATTTTAAAGAGACCTAGATGTGAGGGCTGTGGAGGACGCATCTATCGATCTCAAAGTCCTTTTAAAAATTATTTTTGGGGAGATACTCCCTCACATTGTTCAAGATGTGGTAAGCAAATCAACGCTGAGAAACAAGAGCATTTAAACACGCATGATGAATTTATATGGTTGGCATGGTGTGCTACATTTATTACGGTTGTTATAGTTGTCTTAGTAATTTTTCTATAATATCCACATTGTGTATGAAATTTTCATTGAAATCAGACTTTGAATCGAAATTTTCATAATTGAAAAACTTAAGAAAATAAACTGAATTTTAAATAATCTATTAATAAAATTTTTCTACCCTTTATATGGAATGTTAAACTATATTGCAGAAATTCAATAATTAAAATAAAAAAAATGTGATTTTAGTTGCCAAAATGCCCTTATTGTAAAGAAGAACTCGAATTAAAACTCGAAATAA
>JBHLNW010000011.1:0-62400 GCA_048941185.1 Promethearchaeota archaeon | reverse complement strand
ATTTTTAATTTAGAAGGAGATATATTTCCTCGATTGAAAGAAATTATTTTACTATTTCCCAGAAATTGCCTTTTTAAATAATAACCAAAAGTATTACAGGCTACAATTGGTACTCGATTCTCGAGTGCGCGCGCTTGTAAATAAATCTCCCAATTTTCCATTCCATCATCCCTTATTTGAGTTGGTGAAAATAATAAATCAGCACCACTTTCAACTGCTAATCTAGGAGTTTCAAAGAATGCCATATCAAAACAAATAAGAATTGAGAAAAAATAGGAATTATGAAACTTAAATAACTTTAATTCTTTGCCTGGTTTAAAATGGGCACGTTCAAAACCATATAAGTGAATTTTGTCTTGTCTTCCAATTTCTTCACCATCTTCATCAAAAAAATAACAAGTAATTGCAGGTTTTTTTGATTCAGCTCTTTTTTCCCAAATTCCTCCAGATAAAAATTTTACATTATATTCTTTAGCTAAATTTTTTATGAAAGAATAATCATTACCTCTTTGTTCTTGGAAATTTTGATTAGATTTTTTAAGATAAGGAACCCACCTTTCAGGGAGGCAAATAATATCACAATTTCGATGTGTTTCTAGAAGTTCTTTTAAAATTTTTTCTATTTCATCATAGCATTTTGCTCTATTTTCATATAATTCCGGCTGAATACAAGCTACTCTCATTTTAAAGGTAATGCACTTTATTTTTTATTATTAATCTCTTCTATTATATCGAATAATTCATTCAAGTTAGGGATCTCATAATTTGGCTTTATATCTCCTTGAAGGTTACTTTTTGAGCTATAAGTATCATATTTACCTCCACGATGAAGATAAACACTGTAAATTTTGTTTAAATTGGCTGGTATTATATCCTTATCAATACGATCTCCTACATATATTGTTTCTCGACCTTTAACTCCAAATTTTTTCAAACAGTAATTGAATAGCTCGGGATTTGGTTTTTTAATACCAATTTCATCTGAAATAACTACTAAATCAATTAATTTATCAATATTGAGTCTTAAAATCTTTTCATATTGTTTTATAGGGATTCCATCAGTTATAATTGCAGTCTTTATTGATAATTCTTTTAATTTCTTTAGACTTTCTTCCACATCATCATAAAGCTTTATAGAATTAACCTTTTCTGCATGATATGCCATTACTGCAGCAGCTATGAATTTATAACGATTATTATAAGAGATATATTCTATATTGTCTTCCATTTGATTCAACCTTCTAACAAAATAATTATAATGTTTTGAGGAATTTGATCCATATTCGTCTACAATTTCTTTTAATATGCAAACTGCTCTCTTTTTCTCTATTTTTAACCCCAAATTAATCATTGCATCAAGGCCTTTAATTCTTGCTCGCTCAGATAACCCAGTTGAGTCAAAAAGACAATCATCCAAGTCAAACCCAATTAATTTTATAGGACTCATTTTTAAATTTTAATTTTATCAAAATTTCATTAAAAATATTTATGTTTTCTGCTAATATTATTTACTTTAAGATTCTAGATGTTAAGTTAAGTTAAATTTATTTATCTTTAATAATATATAATCTTCAATATTAATTTATTCTAGGTTATATAGAAAAAAAAGCTGTTCTTACAATTTAATAACTAAAGCTTAATGGAGATTCATTTATTGAAAACCATCGTTGCCTTATCATATTTTCATCGTAAAATTGGACCTTTAGTCTTTTATTCTTATCCAAAAGATATGCTAGAAAGAGATTTGGCACTTAAAATTGCTAATATTATGGATCAACAATTTAGTGAAGGCTTCTTTACACACTCTTTCGAAAACTTAAAATCATTGAATTATTATTTCGAAATTCATTCAGATTGGGCAAGAGGAAATAAAGAAATGCTCATGGTTTCAATAATTCTTGATCAGCAAATCTCTACCGAAGATGAAGAACAAATCTCAATTTTATGTACAGAGTTTTCAGAACAATTACAATCAAATGAAGAGATTTATACTGCTTTTTATATAAATGATTTGAATAATTTTGAAGAAGAAGATCAGGAAAGTATAACGAAAAACGAATCTTTAATAAAAGCTTGGGTAAAGAATCTATACTGGGTTATTTTAGAAGATACACGAGAAAAAACTGAAGAAGAAGAAATCGCAATCTTGTTAAATGATAAACATATATTTTTAACCTTAGAGAAGTTATCTGAAGGACCTATTTTATTAGAAGGACTTAGAGAATGGTTTATTGATAAGTTTCCTGAAAAAAATTTCAATGAAATTATTGAAATATTAGACGAACGGCAGTTTATTTTTATTAATCAAATTGGTTTGGTAGAAAAATATGTACTTTTAGTGAAAGAAGTTAATGCTGAAAGAATACCTCCAGATAGCATAATTGAATATATCGATGATAAACCAGAATTGATTGAATTACTTCTTCCTAAAGTTCAAGAATACTTTAGCGAATATGAAAAGAAGACAAGGGAAGAAATTAAAGATGATGGTTTCATATTATATAAAATTATGGCAGACCCTAAAAAGTATAATGTACTTTCCGAATTAAGAAATGGATTAATCTCAAAAGATAAATTACCAAAATTAGTATCTAAAAAATCTCTTGATTCATTAATGGAAAATATTGAATTCTTAAAGAATTTTGATGTCATTGAAGAATTAAATTATGATGATGAAACATATATAGTTTTAAAGACTAATTTGCAAATAACAACAGCATTTCCAGAATGGATGAGAAAATTACTACCAAAAGAATCTGAGACCGTTGTAGCAGATAGACATAAATCAAACAGAAGTGAAAATAATAAATCTACAAAAAATAAAAAAAGTAAAAATTCTAACAAAAAGTAACTTCAAGAAAATAATCTTTTTAAAAACGAAAAATAATGCCTAATAATGAAGAAACACATGAAGATTTAAAAAATCTTTTGGGTTATATGGGAATTGAAATACTTGTTGCAATTAATAATGGAGCAAAAAATTATGAAACAATAAAATTATTTTCTGGTTTACCAATTTCTTGTATAAATGGGAGGATACCTGTTTTACGTGATTTAGGTCTAATAAGACAAAATGATGATGAATATTTTTTAACAGAGAAGGGAATACGCTTTCGAAAAAGATTAAAAGTAGAATAAATTTAGAGAATGACATCAGTTTGGGGCGACATTGTCATTGCTACCGAGCAAGTAGCTAACTTTGTCATAAGTTCATCATCTGTCAATTGATATTAATCTTGTTTACTATTTATTTTTTGATTATTAATATTATTTTTATAATACTTTTTCATATAATATCCCGGTCGTTTTAAACCACCAAATTGATCAATTAGTTGCTTTAACCCTCCTTCTTGAGAAATAATTTTTCTATAATTGTGATATTCTTGTTGTGTAATTTCATTTCTTCTCATTAAGTAATCCAAAATATTAATCGCATCCTCATTTTCTGTACATCTTCTTAAAAAATCAATGACACCCGGATTATATAATTCATTAGGATATGAATTATTAGATTCTTGAGTGTTTTCCATATTAGTTTGATCTGTATTAATATTTATTGAATCTATTTTTAGTGATTTTTTTTTTTTTGAAATTTCTTCAATTAAATGTGGGAACTGCTTATTGAATTCAGTTCTATTATAAGATATATTTAAACCATTTGATTCTTCAATTTCAACTTTTTTGTGGTCTTTTCTGTTTTTTTCGTTTTTATTCATAATTATATTTATTTCTAGATATTATTGATTCTTTAAACTATTGATAAATATAATTATTCTATATCCAAAAATTTTGCGTTTAACAGAAAATAATAAAATTAATTAATTTTTGTAAATTTTTGATTATATAATTAAAGAAAAGAGTGCATTGAGAAATTGAAATCTGGATATAGCTATGTGAAAGATACTTTTGAAAAACATGAAAAAGGTTATAAAACGCCACATTGGTTTCGGGGAATTGAATATCGAAAAGGGAAAGCAATTCAAAGAGTTGAAAAACCTACTAATATTCATCGCGCAAGGACTTTAGGTTATAAAGCAAAACAGGGTTATGCAGTAGTTAGGGCTAGAATAAGAAAAGGAGGAATGCATAAAATTCGTCCAAAACGAGGTAGAAAACCAAGAGCAATGGGTGTTTCTAAGTATACCACAGGAAAAAATCTTCAATGGATTGCTGAGGAACGTGTTCAAAGAAAGTATCCAAACATGCAAGTTCTTAATAGTTATAAAGTTTATTCTGATGGAAAACATTGGTATTATGAAACAATTTTAGTTGATCCTAATCACCCTGTAATTAAATCAGATCCAAATATTAATTGGATAACTGAATCACAACATACAAAAAGAGTAACCCGTGGCCTTACTTCTGCTGGGAAAAGAGCTCGTGGATTGCATAAGAAAGGGTGGGGTTCAGAAAAAACACGACCAAGCATTAGAGCTAATAAAGGTCGTGGTAAATAGATTATTATTTGTTCATTATTTTTTTCAAAAAATTTAGATGAAATTATAATTTATTTACACTAATTGTCATTCCGCCATCAATTATTATATTTTGACCCGTGATATAGTCTGCCCCTGGTGAAGCTAAGAATAATGCAGCATCAGCTACCCATTTATTTTCACCAATTTTGTCAATAGGGATTTTAACACCTCTAGTTTTTAAAAAATCTCTGATAAGCTCTGGATCATTATTATAAATGGGTGTTAAGAACACACCTGGAGAAATAGCATTAACAGTAATATTGTTTTTACCTAATTCAAGAGCCCATAATCGGGTAAATGCTAATAAACCGGCTTTACTCACACTGTAAATGCCTACATAGGGGTTAGCACCATTTGCTGTTCCTGCACAAGAAACAATATTGATTATTTTTCCCGCAATTGGTGTAAAATGCTTTTGTCTTCTCATTTGTTTATAAAAAGCTTTTGTAACATTCCAAGCACCTTTTAAATTAATCGCCATGATTTTATCATACATCGCTTCTTTTTGTTTTAAAGTGGGATATAGACCACCATCAATTCCTGCATTATTAACTAATAAAAAAAGATTATCGAATGTCTCAAGTACATTCTTAGCCATTTCTTTTACTTGCCCAGAATCTGAAATATCCGCTTTAGCTATAAGAACTTCAACATTATAATCTTTAAGAATAATTTCACGTGTGTGATCTAAACCTTCATCATTAATATCATTAATAACTAGATCTGCTCCTTTACTAGCAAATGCTTTTGCCATTTCTCTTCCAAATCCGCCTCCACCAGCACCGGTTATCAGAGCAAGTTTTCCTTTTAAAAATTTTTCTTCTAACAAATATTATCACTTTAGATTGGATTTTATTATCTAAATAACCCCTTATTTTTCTTATATGTCCCAAAGAACTTTCCACCAGAAGGAGATTCAAAAGATATTGAAACATCAATCACAGATGGCTTTTTTGAATCCATAGCTCGTTTCAGAGCAGGTAAAAATTCTTCGGGATCTTCTATTTTTTCTCCATAACAACCAAAACTTTTTGCAACTTCAGCATAATTTATAGATGGTAAATCTACATCGCAATATCTTTTACTTAAGTTATTTTTTTGATAAGTTTTAAGCATACCCCAAGCACAGTTATTAGCTATAATTATAGTGATAGGTAGATTTAATCTTACAGCAGTTTCTAATTCTTGAACATTAAAAAGAAAGCTTCCATCTCCACTAATGCAAACAACTGATTTATCGGGTTTAGCTAATTTTACAGCAATAGCATAACAAACACCTACACCTAAATGACCCATACCGACTGAAGTAAACGTACTTCGAGGCGATCTTTGAAAATTAGAAATTAACCCATATGTAAAAAATGTAATATCACCTCCATCGACTACTAATTGTGTATCTGATGGTATAGATTGTAAAGTTTCGATAACTAATCTTTCTGGTTTCATTGGAATTTTGTTAGATTCCAATATTTTCTTTATAGCTTCATTATCAATTTTTCGAAAACTTTGTAAATAATTATTCCATTCCAACCAGTCAGAAACTTTCTCTTTAGGGAGCTTAGTTTCCATTTGGATTAATAATTGGTTTAATACGGCTTTAACGTCTCCAACAATTCCAATTTCCACAGATCTGTTCTTTCCAATCTCTTTTGGATCAATATCTATTTGAATAATTTTTTGATTTTGATTCCACAGAGGAGCAGTTCCAAAGAATGTAGTGAAATCCCATTTACAACCTAAAGCTATAACAACATCCGCTTCAGAAGCAGCTTTACGAAAAGTATTAGCAAAAGGATATGACCCAGCATAAGTCTTATGATTAAGACTAATTGAACCAAGCCCTAAAATTGTTGTTAAAGATGGTATTTTATACCTCTCTGATATTTTAATTAAATCTTCTGAAGCTTCAGAAGCAACAGTACCTCCTCCTGCTATGAAAATTGGTTTTTTAGCTTTTTTTAAGACTTCTATCACAGCACCAATTAATTCTGGATTTCCACTCGGTTTAAGGAGAGGCCTATATTTTATTGGATCAAGGATTTTTTCTAAATCTGCTTTAGTAGCTTTTCTTACTAAAGCTGTTTCCCTTAGTTCTAGAAAAACGGGACCCCTTCGGCCTGACATTGCTGTTTTAATACAACTTTGAATAGCTTGTGGTATTTCATAAGGATCCTCTACAGAAATCTGTAATTTTGTTATTGGTTTCATCAAACTCATTTGATCCAAATCGCCTTGTAAAATTCCTGTATTATCAAACATTCTTGCTATTTGTGCCCCAATAACTAGCATTGGAATTGAATCCGCATTAGCAGCGGCGACTGCAGGAATCAGATGTGAAACACCAGGCCCTGCAGTCCCAAGACAAACTCCTAATTCTCCTGTTGCTCTAGCCCATGCATCTGCCATATGTCCTCCTGCTTGTTCATGCCTTACCATCACAGTATCAATTCCAGCTTCGCGCCCCCATCTCTCGATAGCATCATAAATTCGTGTTAATTCACCACCAATTAAGCCAAATATTTTCGTAACTCCTTCCTTTAATAGGCATTTAACAACTAAATCGCCGCCATCTAATAATTGATTTGACATATTTAGGAGTATTCCAAATAAAAAATAAACTTTTTTATAATTACGGTTCAACAAATATGTACAAATTAAATTTCAATTAATTCAATATAATAACCTAACGTATCTTTGGTGTCTAAGTAGAAAAATTTAACTTTACCAACTTCTCCTGATTGGATAACATCAATATCATAGAGATTTTTAAAATAATTAATTTTAATCTCAGCATTTTTGGTATATATACCTAAATGATGTAATCCAATATTTCCTTCTTTAATAAATTCAGAATATAAATGATCACCGGTAGATTCCAATAATTCAATGATTTCAAACTGTTTTCCACTAAAATGTTGCATGATTTTTTTCATTTTAAATGCTACTTGTTTCCCTTTGTAGACTACATTACTAGTTTGTTCAATAAACTTGATTTTCTCACTAAAATCCAGCAAATTATTATATAATATAGCTGCTTTTTCAATATTTTTAACTAAGATTCCGATTTGATCAAATTTTGATAATTTTAATTCAGACATAATTTCAATTTTATACCTTATTTTACTTCTTTTGCAAATTGTAATTTAGTAATGGGTTTTCTTAAAGGAAATTCACTTTTTAGAATCATTGATTTTAAATATTCGGCTAATTTTATTGCTCCATATCGATCTGATTGCCTTAAAACAATTGGGATATCTTTACCTGCAAATTTAATTTTTTTTAAATCTAACTTAAAGGCTTCTGGACACAGATGAGTACAATTACCACAATTAAAACAGCGGGAACGATCTATAGCAGAAATCTTCCCTTTTTTTATAATGAATGCATCAGTAGGACACTTATCAATAGCTTTACATTCTTCACATTTTTTACATGCATCTTGATTAAACTTCATAAAGAAATTATTATCCCAAACATCACCATAGGTAATCTCTCCTACTTTTTCCCGCCCCACAAGGCTTAAAATAGTTAGTTTAACCATCTTATCCGATTTTACTATATTATCAAATACATTTTCATTCAATATTGGAATAGGTAAAGCTAAACTACAAATAGGTTCTAATCCATAGGATGTTTTGAAAGCGCCCATATACTCTGGTTTCATTCCTTCAAATGGAGCGATTGTCATCATATTAGGTTTTTCGATATAATTACGAGTTCCAGGCCCCATAAGATACCCTATATTTCCATTTACAAGAACAGGAGAACCAACACCAAATGACTCAAATTCAGGATCATTTTGAAAGGGATTAAGTGCTCCGCATCCAGAAAAAGTGATTTCTGTTTTATTTGGTGAAAAAGGAAGACAAGAAAAAATTGTATTAATATTATAATTCTCGCAATTAATCATTGCATTGTAATTTTTAATAGCTTGTCTAGTTCCTATTAATTTTGCAAATTGCATATCTTTTAAATCCATGATTTTTTCAATAATTTCTCCTTCAGCACTCTTAGCTAAGACTTTCATAGGTTTTCCTTCAGCAATTTCTCTAAATAAAGAACCTCCACAATAATTATCTTTCGTACTGCTTTGAGTGGTTCCATAGACAATTAGATCCACTATACCTAAATATTCATTTGGGCACGGTCCAGGAAAAGCGGGTACTCCATTAATTATAACTTCATTAAATTTTCTCAAGGTCTTAGGTGGTGAGAGTCGAAAAGAGAAAATCCCCATAATCCCACTCATTAAACCTTTTGTTGCTGTTGTAACGATATCTACGTCCTCAAATTTAACTTTCTCACCTTCACTTATCTGATCTATTAATTCTTGAACCGTTAGTACAACTGCAGATCCATTTTCAATCTTCTTTCTGATTTCTGAAAGCTTTCTTGTTTTAACCACTAGAAATCCTCACATAATTTCAAAAACTAACAACTTAAATATTTATTTATAATAAAATTTTTTTATTTTTACAATTCTTAAGATAATTATAAAGAATTTAGCAGTTTTTTGAGGTTATTTTGTTAATGCCATATTTTGAATCACGATTACCAGTAGATTTCAATAATTTTGCTGAAACACTTAAAAAGCTAGAATTCTGTGAAAGATTAGGTATTAAAAATGTTATTTTGGAACCAAGAGATAAATTAAATTTCATTCCATTAGATATAAAAGAAAAAATAAAAAGAAATACAAATATAAACATTTTTTATCGGATTAATTTAAGATTTGATAATCTAAAAGAGTTCAAAAAAAGAATTAAACTTTATAACAATTTTTCTGAGATCCTTTCAGTTGAGTCATTTAATAAAGATATTCAAATACAAGCTGCGCGAGATTCAAGAGTTGATATTTTATCCTTTTCTAATCCACAAATAATAAAAACAATTACTCCTGGGGTAATCTCACTCACAAGACAGAATAATTCATTTTTGGAATTTTCGTTAAATTCAATTTTGATAACAAATAAGGTAAACCAATCAAAGAATTTTAGAAATCTATATAGATTTATCCATTTAGCTTTAAAAAATAATGCATATTGTATTATCAGTGGAAATTTTGATGAGTTGTATGATCTTAGACACCCAAGAGCCTTAATGAGCATTTGTAATTCTCTTTTAGGAATTCCTTTAGATAAAGCAAAAAAAATCTTTATGACAAACCCTATTTTATTATTAGAAAGAATTAAAAAACGATATGATGGTAACCTTGAATTAGGTGTTAAATTGATTAGAGGTGGGGATTAATAATAGGTCAAAAAGAAAGGCAAAGATATATTTCTTTTAAAATTATTATAGAAAATAAAATAGGTATCAATCAAAAAACATTTTTAAAATCAATTTGGCGATCGATCTGGAGATATTTTGGGTTGAAAGAAGCAAATAAAATTGGATTATGGTTGATAGAACTTAATTTAGATGAAGAATATGGAATAATAAGATGTTCTCATAAGACTAAAGAAGTAATAATTTCTGCTTTAAGCCTTGTAAAGCAAATTGAAGGAATAAAAGTTATTATATCACCTTTTAAGACTTCAGGAACAATTGTATCACTAAAAGAGAAAATTAATCAAGGAAAATAGATTTAGATAAAAAAACATTAGTAATTTATTTAATTGAAAATGAAAGTTTATAGTTTAACAAAAGCCCATATACAGAATATAAATGATATCTCTAAAACTACCTTAAAGCTTTCATTATTAAACATAAAAAACATAGAAGATAATCGATTTCTTTTAATAATTGAATCAGTTATAGAAAACTCTATAAAGATTTCAATTTATCCCTTGAAAAAAGAAAACATCATAAAAGTAACATTTTCAACACTTCATTTTTCTAATGAAATTTTTGACATTATTTCTAGTATACTTCAAAATTACAAGGTTATTCACACATCAGGAATCCTACTTATTGAAACGCAACTTTATTATGAATGTTATTTGAATTTAAATTTGGATGAAGCAAAATCTATGGGTTTAAATGCCTCTTTAGATAAGATTAAAAACATATTTAAACAAATAAAAATAGAAGAAATTGGACTTAAAAAACACGAATAAAACCATGACGGATCTTTGGAGAGTTTTTTTGAAATTATCAAATGGAGAAAAAAAGGAGCTTGAATTATTTGATGTTAAAGGATATTTTGGAGGATACTTGAAAATTAAAAGAAGTTACTTTAATGCGTTAGTTAAAAACATCAAAATGACTAAAAAATATCAAACTCATAAAGCAATTGAAAAAGTGATTGGACCGAATGATGATGATTGGACTCAAAATCCTTGGATGCTTATAATAGTAAAAGATAATGAAAAAAAAAATCCATTTTGGTTTTTTATTAAAAGAGAAAAAGATTTATCTGGTATTTTGGTAGCTATTGGCCCTAAACCTTTCGCGGAATATAATAACAAGAATTCATCGGAAGCTAAACGAGATATTAAAAGATTGATGAATTATATTATAGTCTATTTAAATAAATTTAATTGTGTTGTTATGCTTCCAATTTTTCTTCATTGAATCGACCATATTTCAATTCATTTAATTTAATTCTTAGACTTTAATAATTTACTTTTAAAAGTGAAATTTGAAGTCGAATTTTTTGTAAAACACAAAATTTTTACGAAAAATATTAAATTCAATTTTAATTATCCATTTTTATATTTGGCATTACAGAAAATAGAATTATTTAAAAATAAATGGCTTTTTGATCTTGAAGAAAGAGATTTTTAAACTATTGATTTGTATTATACTCATAAATATTACAGCTGGTTCCCTATTTCTTTTAGCAAATGGCTATTGTGCCACTAAGGAAATTAACTCTAATTATGGGGAATCTCCTGTAATTGATGGGTACATAGACCTTTCAGCAAAAGAATGGGATCAAGCGTTTAAAGATAATAATTTCTATTTAGAAGATTTACCTATTGATTTGTGGGTTATGCAAGATGATAAAAATCTTTATGTTTCTATTCAGTTTGATTTATTAGTGGATCATCACAGCACTAATGAGTTCATAGGTCTTATTATATCGAATAGTTCTTCTGAGGATAAAGAAGAATTTATTGATGCTAAAATAATTCAGTTCAGTAATATCTCTTTGAATGAATATAATTATTATGATTATAATGTTAATGGTAGTTTTTTCATAATAGATATAGAAAAAGATGGAGATGGAGCCGCGAAACTTGAGGGTTTTACCTCTACTTACGAATTTTCTTTACCCATTAAGGGTGTTAACGCAAATGAAGAAGATTCTGCTTTAGATTATGGAAATGGTTATGCATTTAATATAACTTATGGAGAAACTCCCATTTATCCTGGGGGTATCAAAAAAAATGCATTAGTCCTCATTAATATTAAATCCTCACCTGCTACAATACCCTCAATCATTAATATTGTCTTATATGTGCTAAGTACACTTGCGTTTAGTGTTCTTGGAATCCTACTAGGGTTTTATACTTATAGAATTTTTAAATTAAAAGAACATGTAGAAAAATATAGAAGATAAAATGTCAAAAATTCCTAAGCAAATTGATAAGAAACAAAAAACAACGGATAATTATCGATCAGACCAAAGTTTTGCTTTTAGATCAATAATCATATCAGCTGTCTTAGGTTGTATTTCTTTTATTGTATCACTTCTTTTTAATATTGAAGTTATAACCATTTTTATGAATGTAAATCTATTATGGACTTTTGTTGATTTAACCATAAAAATTCTTTCAGTCTTGTTATTTTTTATTTTTATGATTACTAGCTATGCGAATTATAAAGAATTAATTGGTAAAAGATTAAATTGGAAAGAATTACTTTTACTTGTTCTTCTGTCAATTGGCCAGACTCTTTTAAACCTAACAGTTTTTATTCTTACTCTTATCGGTATACTTATTATTATGATCTACTTATTTCTTATTCAAGAGTAAAAGAAAATTTCAAAGATTCTTGCATGAAATCAGAATTTCTATATATAGGACACAGAGGAACTAGAACAATTTTTGATGAAAATACAATCACTGCTTTTGAAAAAGCTATACAATTTGGTGCTAATTGTGTAGAATTTGACGTTCGAGAGACTAAAGATGGAGAATTGATAATTCTTCATGATTCTACCTTAGATAGGACGACAAAAAGGTCAGGAGTATTAGAAAATCTTTCCTATAATGAAATCAAAGAATTTAGAACTAAAATGCATAGTGATCCAATCCCTCTCTTATCAGAGGTTTTAAAAGGATTAAAAGGAAAAACATTATTTATGATTGAGTTGAAAGTGAATAATATAGGAAAAAGTGTTCTAAATATTATCAATCATTATAAACTATTAGAAGATTGTATTTTTAGTGGAAGAAGTTTACAGGAATTAGGCGAAATAAAGATAATTTACCCTAATAGTCAAATATGCTATAATATTACAAAAGGTTTTGATTTTAATATTAATGAATTATTAAAATTTGATAAGCATAAAAAATTTAATATCAAACCTGATTTTATAAGTTTAACCTCAAATTTAATAACAAAAAAGTTTATTCAAATTTGTCATGAATTTAATATAAAATCTTTAGCATGGAACTTTATAATATACAAGGATCCAATATTAAAAATTAAGTCTTTAATTGATTTAGGAATTGATGGGATCTTATTTGATAACCATCAGAATATCCCAAAAATTAAGCGCTGGTTTCACTAAACATAATTTTTCAATTAATTATTGATTTACCACTAGGCAAATAGAGAAGAATATCATCTATGGATAGTAGTTTAATCCAAATTCTTGATTCCTTTACTGTATTTTCATAAAATTTGGATAAAATCTCTTTAGCTAATTTTCCTTTTGTTAAACCACCAGATTTTGATGGAACAATACTTATGAAATTTTCAGTCTGCTTTGTTATTGCAGATTCTGGCCCGGAAATAATTTTAGGATAAAAAATTTCTTGATTTTTTTGAGAATCAGCTTCTACATTAACAAATTTTAATCCAATTGTCAATTTAGTCTTAACATTTTTAATAAAATTTTTTTTACCAGTAATAATAAAAGAACCTTTATGTAAAAACTCTCCCGAGGGAGGGGTTTTAGAAATTTGATCAGGATTAATATAAAATACATCAACTACCCCCCAGTTCTCTTTCCATGCTCTTGAATAGCTAGCAGCAAATTCAGCTGTCTGATCAATAGTGCTTAATGGAATTTTCTGATTATTTGGATTTTTAATTACTGCTAGTGGAGATCCAGGGAAAATTGTATGAAAAACTAAATCATTTTGCTCTATGTGCTTTTTAAAAATAATCTCATTAGAGGTTGCATCTCTTCCCCCAATTATTAAATAACCATCAGATGAAAAAAACCACCTAAACTTTTCATACCATTTCTTTTTTGGTTTCTTAATCAAGAAATCAACTTCTTTATCTATTAAATTTCTATCAAGCTTTAATTTATCAATTTTTTCTTTGGTCTTTAAAATGGCTGTGATAGTTCCTTTTAACTTCTTATCTGCTTTTTTTCCTTTAGAATATATATTATTAGCATTTTCTCCTATACTTTTATTTAAATCTAGGTATATGTTATTCTGATTAATTTTAATTAAAATTTGATTGGTTGAAGGAACGACTTTCTCAAAAAATTCTGTTCCATTTAAATTTTCTAATTTTGCGATCTTAAGTTTGTCATTAATGACATCCCATGAATAACCTTTTTTTTTTGCTTCCAGTATTACAGCTTGTAATTTTTCTAAGGAATTTAAATTGGCATATATTAGCTCTCCAATTTTATAGTAATTTTCCTTTTTAGTTTTAAGTTCTTTAAGATAATCCTGTTGATTTTTTAATATCTTTTCTTGAGATTTAATTTGATCTTCAATTTTTTGATCTTTTGGTTTTTTGAGAGTTTCAGAATCAATTTTTGAGAAATATTTGTCGACTGCTTCGTTAAAAGAAGGATAATGTTTTTTGTTTTTTTCTTTATGAATTTCGATTTCAAATGGAAGAACAGAAATTTGATTTTCGTTAGTGTCAAAAACAATGTATGCTTCGATTTCACCAAATAATAACTGATTTCTTAATTTTTTAAAGGAATCATATAAATTTTCGAATTGATCATCTTTAAGATCTTTTCCAAAAATATTTTTATCAATTTTTGCTCTATGGCATATTTCTTCACTGTATAATCCAGAAATATGAATTTTTCGAGAAAGATCTCTAACAATTTCTACATTAGAGTCGTTAAATAAAGTGATAAATTCGTTTTTTTTTATTGTTAGAAAATCTTCTTCGAGTGATCTAGGAAAATTATATTCTTTATTTGGGAGGATCTCTCTATCTCTAAACTTTCTGTATTTTTTAGCAACTTTTATAATATTTTTTTCGTCCAATAATAAAAAATTGCCCTTGTTAAAAAGTTCTATAACAAATTTCCAAGGCTCGTCTGAATTGTTGCTCAACTCGATTATTATAATTCTATCAAAATGGTGCTGAGATATTTTCAAGATTCTCCGATTTCTTAATAACTTTCTTAAAGAAATTATATATTGACTTGGATATTTTGGGATAGGATAATCATATTCGGTTAAGTTAATCCGTGAATCTTTTTTAACAATTAAGTTTTTCTTTCCAAAATTAGTGTTGATTTTTAATATCAAAATATCTTCTACTTCATATATATTTAGAATTGTACCGTTAATCAATATTAAATCTAATTCTTTTACAATAGCAAATACATCAAAATTCGTAAATTCTGTTGATGGGTTAATCATTTTAGGTTCAATTTCTAGTTTGTCTAATAATATATAATGATTTTTATAATAAATAGTATTTATAATAATAATTATGGGAAAGCGCAAGAAGATAGATATTAAAAAAAAAAGAAAACGGCTTTTAAAGGAAAAGAAGAAAGAATTTAAAAAACAATCGATTCAAGTTGAAAAAAAGCCAGTTAAATCTTTTGATCTTCGTATGGAGAGGGAAACGAAACTGTACTGGATTCGGGCACTAACTGGAGCCTTAAGTGCATTTGTAGGACGCTTGTTGTTTGGTTTAGTAGGTTGGTTCATGTTATTTTGGATGTTATTATGGTGGTTTTTATTTCCATTTGTCGTAAGTTCAAATATTCTAAAATATGAATACGATAAGGAGGAGTGGCATTGGAAGAATATTATATTGCCGGGTATCGGTATTTTCTTTTTCTTATTTATGATTATTGGTGTTTTTCTTCATACACTACTTTATTTTATTCCAGGTTTTTCGTCGATTCTTGAACTTTTTCTTTAAAAAATGTATTATAATTCTTTATAATTGAATTCTCTGCTTTACTTTCATTTCTTTCTTTTCTTTTGAAGTAAAAACAATTTCTTCTAATTTGTATATCCGTTCACAATAAATACATTGAATTTTCAGGGGTTTTTCTTCTAATACTAGAAATTCAGTATCAATAGGTTCTTTTTCTGAATTACTAATACATGTCTGATTAACACATAAGATTAATTTTTTAATTATCTGGGGAAGTTCCACTTTTTTCTTTTCAATCACTTTATAATTTTCAATTAATGAAATTGTAGCATTAGGGGACAAAATAGATATTTGTTGCATTTGAGTTTCATTGAGAAATACGTTCTCAATTTTAATTATATCTTTAGTTTGATATTTTTTTGATGAAACATTAACTCCAATTGTCATTAGATTTTTAGATTCATCGAGACCAGTAAGATTAAGAATAGTTATAGCATACCCGGCATCAATGTGATCAATAACTGTTCCTTTAGATATTTTATCGATTTTTAATTTTTCTTCTAACATTTTCATAAAAGAAACTATCTTGATTGAAAAAATTTGTGATAAATGGTTTATAAGATTAATATTGAAATGAAAAATAATATCGTTGATACTAAAAAATTGAATGTTAAATTATCATCAATCTCTAAATCTAAATAATCTATAATCCCAATAATTATCATACCAATAAATGGGATTATTAACAATCCTGTAATACTAAAATTATAATAATTCCTTAATATAAATAACACAATTATTCCAGAGATAAACGCTGCAAAGATACCTCCAATCAGTCCTTCGTATGTTTTATTAGTTTTTCTAATCTTTCTGCGACCTATTGTTCTTCCCGTTAAATTTGCTGTTATATCTCCAAAAATAGACATCACCATAGAAGTACAGATTATTACTGGTCCTATTGGTTGAATAACTCCGTATAATAAAATTATGGAAAAACACCCAATACTCATAGAAATATGAGGTCCTAATCTTAAATGCAATTCTTTTTCTCTTAATAATTGATTAACTGGTTTCAATGGATACAGATTTGGTGTTAGTATTCTTGTAAAATCAGCTGTTAGTAATCCTATCAATGATATCATAACCAAAAAAACAACTAATTCTTGAGAAAATATCATGATATCTCCTATTATTGTAATTGAAAAATTTTGCAAAATAAAACCTAGAGTAAAATAAAAAAAAATAATTCCTAAAACTACAAAATGGGCCAATTTCCTATATATATCATATTTGAGAGGGAGTTCTGTGAAACTTTGCTGTTCAAGATGGGTGGTTATTCTTTTCTGAATTTTGATTCTATGTTTTTCACGATATATAAAAAGAAAAAATAAAGGTAAAAAAAGTAAAATAAATGTAATGGTTAATATATTGAAGGGAAATTCAATGAATTCTCTATTAGGAAGATTAAATAAATTTGAAAAGGTTAGGTTTATCGATATTGATACAACAAAAACAATAGCATTCGTAATGTTATTAATAAAAGCCCCAATTTCTTTTTTTTTTTTTGCTAATACTGTAATATATAATATAATTATACCATAAAGGTATAAAAAGCATAAAATTATTATTGAAAGAACATTCAAGAACAATCAAATTCATGAAATTTTAATATTTAAAAGATCCTTATTTTTTAAGATTTTCTTGAAGCAAGATTGTAAATTTATAAAAAAAATATTAGTGTTATAAATAAAATTGAGATTCGTCAATTTTTGGCATTTCTTCTGAAGTTAAAGATTTTTTGATTTGTTCAGTTGATAATTCATAGTCCCTTAATTCCCCATTCATAAATTGTTCATAAGCTAAGAGATCAAAGAAACCATGGCCACTAAGGTTGAACACAATTACTTTTTTCTCATTGTTTTCTTTAGCTTTCAACACTTGATCAATTGTTTCTTTTATAGCATGAGCACTTTCAGGAGCAGGAATTATTCCTTCCGCTTTTGCAAATTGAATCCCCGCGCTAATTACTTCTATTTGGTGATGCATGGTAGTTTTAATAATCTGGTTATTATTTAATATGGAAATGATTGGTGCCATTCCATGATATCTTAATCCTCCTGCGTGAATTGGGCTAGGTATAAAGCTATGTCCTAAAGTGTGCATCTTTAATATTGGCCCTCTCATCGAAGAATCTCCAAAATCCCATCTATATTCTCCTTTACATACACTAGGGCATGCTCGAGGTTCCACACCAATTATTTCCATATCTTGACTCTGCTCTTTGATTTGATCTTTAATAAATGGAATAATCAAACCTGCGAAGTTTGAACCGCCCCCCATACAACCGATTAATATATCGGGCTTTTCAATACCTGCTTTCGTCAGTTGGATTTTCACTTCTTGTCCAATAATTGTTTGATGTAGAAGTACAAAATTAACTACACTCCCTAAAGAATACTTTATTTTATTACTTTTCATACTATGCTCTAATGCTTCAGAAATAGCGATTCCTAAACTCCCCGGGTGTTCTTTATCTTTCAATAAGAAAATATTACCAGATTCTGTTAACTCCGAAGGACTTGGGTATACATCTGCATTAAATGATCTCATTAAAATTTTTCTTCCAGGTTTTTGGAGATAGCTAGCTCTTACCATATATACAGTGCATTTAAGTCTAAATAAATTACATCCATATGCTAAAGCAGAACCCCACTGCCCAGCTCCTGTTTCAGTGACCAATTCCTCTAAACCCTCTTTTTTAGCATAAAATGCTTGAGTAATTGCAGTATTAGGTTTATGTGAGCCTGTAGGAGAACAAGATTCATTCTTATAAAAAATTTTAATTTTATTGTTCTTTAGGCCTAACTGCTTTTCTAATCTCAAAGCACGATGAAGCGGACTAGGTCTATAAGTGCTAGCAAATATTTCCCTTAATTTTTTAGGGATGGAGATGGTAGGTTCTTGAGAGATGTCCTGCATCACACATTCTTTAGGAAATATAGCAAATGCCATTTCTGAGGGGATAGGTTTTCCATCCATTGGATTAATTAAGGGCGTCATAGGAGAGGGTAAATCTGGTAAGATATTTACCCATTCTTTTGGAATTTCATTAGGTTGTAATAAAATTCTCCCATTAAAATAATCTTCCATTTCAATTTTCACTTCTTTCTATTTTTTCACATTATAAAATGTGTATCATTAAATTATTGGAGATCAATAAGATTAACGCCCATTTAAAAAGAGTTTTTAACATTTTAAGGATAATGTTAAAAAGAAAAAATATTTTTAACTAATTACCATTGCTATTGGCTTTATTGCCAACACCAAGGCCACTGCCAAGCAAATATTTTATCAGTTGCCATAGTTAGTATAAAAAGTTTACTTTGTTCAAAACATATAGTAATCAATAAAAACCTATTGCTTTTTCAACAAAATTATTTGAATATTCAAATTCATTATTCTATAACTGAGTTTATTAATATAGAAGTACTTAAAAATAAAGTTTTTAAAGCTAACGGCCTTCAAAAATTTTATAGAGATTTTTAGCAGCAATCCTCATTACTTTAACAGTTTTCATTAAAGTATCAATTATAGTTCCAGCACACACAATTACTAATCTCCCTGCATTTGTAATAACAATATATCCATCTTGAGCTCGGACAATAATTTCACTTAAATCCTCCTGAAATAATGTTTGGATTGTTGATCGTCCAGTCATTAATAAGGCACTTGATAAGCCACAAAATTGGTCTCCATCCACGTGATATTGTGGTAAAGCGCTAAATGCTATTTGATACCCTTCCTGAGATACAAGCGCAATTGCCTCAATATCTGCATTTGATGTTATAAATGTAATTTGAGGACTAATTTTTTCGATATCCTCTTGATTGATTCCTAAATCAGACCCAAACTGAATATCTCCACACCTTAAGTGCTTTTAGATTTTATAAATATTATTATTATAAATATAATATTTTTTATCCTATTATATTTTTATTTCTAATACTAGATTTGTTGATCTTCATAACCCAAATTTTCATTTTTTTTATAATTAAGATAATGAACTTTAAGGCTCTAATTTTTATAGTCATATAATTAATTTAGGCTTAGTCAAAAAAATGGTTGAATAACTGAGTATTAATATGTCCTATTTCTTCTATAATATTTTTAAACGTGTACTTTATTTACTATTCAAAAGTAAATTTTAATACTTTATAAACTTAAAATATTTAAAAACCCATTATATTTTGTTTAAAGGTTCAATCTTAAGTTTTTTGTACCATTGATTTATTAATTTAAGAAATACAACGCGTAAATGAAATAAGATCATGATAACAACACGAGAATTTATAAGTTATCAATATTCTCTATTATTTGGTTATTCTTCACCAAATGAAGTTATTGTTGGAGATGTAATTGGTCCAGGAAGACTCACAAGAGAAAAAGTAAATAAGCTTTCTGAAGAAGTCATTAAATATTTAACGATGTATAATGCAATTTTGCGGGATTATACGGGTACGGAGGTTTTTAGTATTGAGTTTGATCTACATAATGTTGATGAAAAAAGTGCTCGGGTTAATATTTACCCACAATCAATGATTTTCATACCAGGTAAATATAAAGACTGTGAAAGTTTATTATTGGCTTTGAAACCGGAGAGTGGTGTTTTAGATATACATAGATCAATAGAATCCTTGAATAATATAAGTAAATTATTTTATGAGGTAGAAGAGTTTTCTGAACGTCCGGAATTAAATAGAGATAAAAAGTACCATTTATATAATAAGTTTGCCTCAAGATTTAACAAAAAACTTTATGGAGAACTAGTCGAAGATAAATGGAATAAGAAGTTAATTGGTATAAGTAGAACGCTTCCAACTGAAAAAGAAATGTTACATACTTATGCTAGAGTCATTTCCAATGTTGAAATTTTATGGTATAAAAAACCTATGGAAATTAATCTATTAGATTCTAAGTTTCAAAAAATTAAAAGCTCGTTAAGTGGGCAACAAGCAATTCAACATCTTAAATTCTCAATATCAGAGCCTAGTGCTAATTTTATTGTCGCTAAGACATTAAATTTAGGTACCAATCTCATAAATTTAGCAAATACTGGTACCATTGATGAATCTCTGGATGAAATAATTATTTTTATGGTTGATTACATTACTCAAAAAATAAAGAATTATAATGAATTCCATACGGCAGAATGGCTTGTATCTAAAGTAAATTCATTGGTTATTGATCTACAAGCCCATTTAAACAAATTCTTGGAATATTCTAAAAATTTTCTTAGTACAGGAGAAATGGGGGATCTTGATGAGCTTTTAAACAAATTTGGGCGTTTTATATTAAATAAAGGAAAATTAGAAAGTGTAAATTTTGATGCAATCTGGATAATAGCAAAAAATTTTATAAAACACACAGTAACTCAAGAAGTGAATCTAAGAATAGTAGAACTAAGCTCAGTTTTTAGTTACTTTTCAGAAATCATAAATAAGGGGTTTAATATCATTCGATTATCACTTCCAAAATACCTTTCATATCGACGATTAAAAACTCTTTCTATGCAATTGATAAATAAATCATATGAAAAATTTAATCAAGAACAAAAACCCGCAAAAAATTTGGGATTTAAGCTAATAACTCAGTTCAAAGCATTTATTTATAATCAAATTGAAACTCATCCATTTTTGTTAATTAATGATCTTAAATATAATGAAAGAAACTTAATAAATGAGTTTATTTCCTTAACTTTTAATAGTTTAGATGCATTCTTTGACGAAATAGAATTGAAAATAGAGGATTTAATTTCTTTTGCCGAGATCCAGATGGAATCCAAAATCAATAGCATAAAAAGTCATACTGAAAAATTTAAAAAATTTTCATCAGAATTAAACTATCTATTAAGCTATGTATTAAGACACTCTACAATAAATAGATATATCAAAGATGAACCAGACAAAGAAATAAGTAATCCTGTAAGCTTTTCAAATAGATTTCATAGATTTTTAGAAAAAAGAATAGGAGGTATTAACCTAGACTGGAAGTTTTATGTTCTAGATTGGATTATTGATTATTCAAAGAAATACCTAAAGCCAGAAGAACAAAAAACGTGGACATTAGATGAAGTTTATAATGACTTTATTGGATATTTTGAAGAGAGAGAATCAAATGAGCAAAAAATCGAAAATTTTTTATTATTTTTAGACACTTATATAGCAAAGTTAACCAATCCTGAAGAAAAAAATTTACTATTTGAATTTTATAAAAATTATGAACTTAGTATTGATATAAATACCGAATTTCCGAAATATGTCAAAGATAATATTAAAAATGAGCTAAATAATCTAAATCCTCAACTAGAAGATATTCTACCTTTAAGATTTTTTAATCTAGATGAGAATGAAACATTTTATGACTATATAAAGAATACGGAACTAAAATATTTTTCAAAATTAGTACCGAGACCTTTAACCGTAATTTTAAAACATATTTTAACAAATGAGGAGAAGGAATTATTTAAGGGTGATCTTTTTCACGTTTTAGATTTCAAATTCTGGCACAATAATGCTCGATTCGAGTTATCAGATAATTTTAAAGAAGTATATAGAGAATGGGTGAAACAATTATGATTAGTGGCATTAAGAGGAAAACGACAGCAGTTGAAAGTACATTCAGATTTTTTCAAACTGTTGATTTAATAATTTCACATTTTAAAAGAGAGGCTGATAAAAATAAAATCTTTGAGCTTGTTACTCAGAAAACTAGTTTTAAGGATTTATTAATTGCCACTGCTACTGTTCATATTTACCACAGCTTAGGGATCAGAGTCCAGAAACTTATGGATAAGGATAAGTTTACCTTCGATTCGACCAAAAGTTTAGAACTAACTGAAAAAAAGGCAATTATTGATGAAGTTAATTTACTTTTGAAAAATTCCTTGAATTTAGAAATTAATCTTTTAAATAAGATAATTGATTTAGAAAATAGTTTTATCTCATTTTTAATTGAAGAAAGAAAGGAACAAGTCCAAGATATTCATAAAGTGCAAATGTTAAAGGATCTTGAAAGTCGAATTGAACAGGAGCTGCAGGAAATCATATTGAATTATCCACAATTTTACTTTTATGATCTAATAGGTGATTTAATAGGCCTTAATAATGAAATTAAAAAAGATATTTTAGAAGAATCCGCAGCTTTTAAGGATATATCTGTTGAATTAGAGAAAAAACTAGAATTGGAAGAGAAAGAAGATAAATTTATAGAATTGGCAACTTTAGATCGCCTCATAGAAAAAGTAAGGACTGATTTTGAATTCAAATCATATAAGGAATTACAAATTGAAGCTATGCCAGTAAGGATGATAAAGAGGAGGGTTATAGATTACAATTTTAACAGGTTTCCTATTTCAATACCAGGTTTAAAGGTTTTTGTAGAAGCTAATAATCTAAAGAAAGATCTTATATATAAAATCGAAAGTGCTCTTAAAGAAAAAATAGATTATGATCAGTTTGAGAAAAAAATCCTTGATTTTTTGAAATTTGCGTTGATTAAGAGATTCAAAGAAAATCCAAATGATTTTATTTACTTCTTACAAAGTATTAATGAATGCGGATTTGACGATATAATCTATACATTAAAGAAATATGGGGTCTACAATATTCTACACATTTTAAATGTTGATGAAGATCTTACAGCTAAAGTAAAACAAAACATGGTTAGGTACAATATAAAAAAGCTAGATATCATCTCTTTAAATGATAATAAGCAAAACTTAATTTACATAGCTAAGAAGGCAATTTCCGAGGGTAATTTCCAATCTATCAATGAAGTTATTGAAAGATCTGAAATGAACACTGAATTTAATTTGATGAATTTTTTAACCGAAGATCCAAGTAAACATCAAAGTTTGTTAAGAATTTTAGAAGAAAAAGCAAGAATAAATACCAATAACTTAAGGCAGTTTATCAGAAAAAAGCAAGTTATTGATAAGGTCTTTTTAAGTGAATTAAAATTAAAAAATTATTCTCATATATTATTTATTTTAGAATTTGAAGAGATTCTGAATAGATTAGCAAGAGACATTTTCTTTTATATCTTATCTAAGATTCTAAGGCAACTTAGTAGGATAATAGAAGTATATTCTAAAGTTTCTAATGATAGATCTTTATATCTTCTTGCTTTAAAAAAAATTGATGGAACAACAGATTCAGAAGAGTGGATTAAAGTGAAACTTGAAGAATTAATAATAAAACGATTAAATAATAGACAAGAAGAACTTGTTATTGTATTTAATGCAAACAATCAGCCTTTTCTGGTTAATGGATTTATAATGGGACGCTTGATGGAAATATCGTTAAATGAAGCGGTTGCTGAATTAAAAAATAATAAAAGTTTGATATATCAAGATGTTGCTGAACTAAAGCTAAAATCTGATATAATATCACCAATTTCATATTGTATTGCGTTTGATATAATTAAAAGATTTGAAAATTTTGAAGAAAGTCGCAAGGCAGAAGTAGAACGGATAATTGAATCCAAAGAGAAACTAAAAGAGGAAAAAGCGAAAAAAATCCGAGAAGTACAGGAATTAAGCACTTTAAATTGGATTGAACGCAGAATTACAAGTTCTCTAATGAGGATTAATAGCCCTGGTATCAACCCTAATCAATTATATTGGCAAGAAAAAGATACAAAAATAGCTACTGATAATATTAAGCTTCATAGCGAATTAAGGGGAGACCCTATTGAGTTAATCTCCGAATTTTTTAATTTTGCTTTAGATAAAATCAGGAGTTTTGGTTCAGATATTAATTTACCTGATTACGGAAAAATTAAAGAAATGGTAAATGATATTACTGAAAAAACTTTGATGGAAAGATTTAAAATAATACCTACATCTGAACAAAAGAAGGAGTTACTCGATGGAGAACGTTACGAAATTGGGAATCAAATAGCTATAAAAATCGGTAAGTTCCTTGATAAGGCATTATATACTAAATTTAAAAGCAAAAAGTGATACCTTCAGCAAGTTTTTTTAATATTTTTTTCCCCCGTATTTAATATATTATTATAAAATTTATTCTTGAAATAAAAAAGATATTAAAATATTCTTTCCTTACTTTACTAAAATTAGATACAAATATTACATTCATATGGCTTCAGTATTTTCATGGATTAAAAAAGAAATTGGATATATAATAAGTTCCTTTCCTCAAATAGTTAAAGCATTATTTCTTGTTATTTTAGCATCGAGTGGTTTGATATGTGCTATCTTTTTAAGATATTTAGGTTATAATGGTACAATCATTTCTTTTGTAAGTGTTATTGTAGAACTTATCTCTATAGTTTTGTGTTATTTCCTTTTACGAGGATATTTAAAGACGGAGGAAAAAACTGAAGCTACTAAACCCAAAGGTAAGAAACTCTAATTATAGATTGGCTTAAATAAAGCTCTCCCAAGGTCGCTGTTCGATATTTTGGGAGATCAAGTATTCTTTTATATCTTCCTTCAAAATATCTGGCTCATATTCCCATGCTCCACGTTTATTAAAAGAAATACATCTTACTTTTTTAAGACTCAGTTTAGACTTAACTAAAAAACCATACATAGCAACTTGAGGGAGAGAGAGCAAAAAATTTCCTTCTGGTTTATAATCAATCACTTTAACTACATCGTTTTCTATTTGAATTAAATCAATATGACCCGTAATTGCCATGTTATGTTTTCTTTCCCAGATAGGAACCTCTATCGCAACAGCATCTTTATCCTTGAGTAAAATGTTTTTCAAAATCGGTTCATGGCCAGGAACCCCCGGGATGTTGTTTTCTTGAAAATTTTCAAAGACTTTTTGAGCATACTTTGGTAATTTTGATTCAGAATCATAATATCGAATTTTGCCGGATCTTATTAGATTTTTACTATAACTTCTAACAAAAGCTGATTTGATTCCTCTGATTTTAAATTGAGACACTCTGGGAAACTCTCTTGAATTAAATAAATTATTAGGGATTGTTCCTTCGTAAATTTTCTTAAAATGGTCCTTAAGTCTATTTAATTCTTCTCGATTTGAAATTATTTGAGAGTATTTTTCTTTATGATGTTCCTTATTCCAATTAAAGGAATAAGGAATATTTTGATGGATAAACATCTTTATCTTAAGTTTATACAATTTGAATACTCTCTTCTAATTTACCAAATCTCACAAATATATTTAATATAAATCCTAAATTAAATTAAAGAATTTCACTTATTAAAAACAATATGTTAACAATTTATTAATTTATTAGATTTCCTTAGCCCTTAGTTTCCGACATAAAAGTAATTTAGTGTCCAATATGATTACATTCCCTAAATTACTTCTTCTTTAAATACTTGAATTCCAACTCTAAAATGTATTATGTTTAGATCAAAAGGACTTGATTCAAGATCATATTTCAACACAAATTATGCCTCATTTATATTTATTTATTTAGCTTATTCTTCCATTTTTGTTTTTCTTAACAATTACTTCCCAATTCTTTTTTTTGATGTATTGAATATTAATCGAGTTATATTAGCATTAATGCAATTTCTTGCTTATTCAATTTTGTTACTGCGTCCTGCCTTTGCAGCGATAACTGATAAATACAAAATTATTGGGCATCAGAGAAAGTATTATATTTTTCTTTCTGGTTATGTTTTAACTTTAATCTATATCTTTCTGGGGATCACCTTAAATAATATATTAATTTTTGGTATTTTCTTAGTATTAATTTTTATGTCAAGTACAATGTTAGATGTCTCAACAAAATCATTAATTATTGACACATCACCCTCTGATGAAACAAAAAAACGAGCTTTCTTTTTTATTACTGTTGGTAGTTCATTGGGTGGTGCCCTTCCGTTCTTTTTATATTTTCTCTTAATTAATGATATCTATTCAATGAATTCTTGGACAACACTTTTCTTTTGTAACTATATTTTTTTAATACCGTTATTATTCTTCTTGCCTTTTATTAATGAAAAATGTAAAAATCAAGATATAACATCTGATAATTCTGCAAATTACAATCTTTCTAAATCAAATACTGAAAATAAGAAGTCATATTATAAATTTTCCTTTATATTACTAAGCGTTTTTACTTTTCTGGCGTTTAGTGACATCATTTATTCCTACCCTTTCTTTCCTTTTATTTTGAATAAATTTGGAAATGGAAATTTCAATCTTTTTAACTTTTACCTAATCTTTTTTTTCATTTTAAGTATAACTAGTACAGCAGTTGGAACATTCTTCATTAAAAGAGTTAATCCAAGAAAAATGATATTTATTTTAATTCCCATATTAGGGATTATGTATATCTTATATACAGTTGTAGATTTTACATTTTTCGTTATATTATATTTTACTGCAGGGTCTCTAGCGACTATAACAAATCTTAATATCTCTGTTTATATCATGAGGTTTACAAAAGAAAATAAATCATTATATTTTCATATTGTAGCTACTTTCAAAAATCTATCATTATGTTTTTTTATACCCTTAGGCATCTTTCTTTCAAATTTTATTATTACAGAACAATTAATTATTATCGGTGCTTTATTACTTAATTTTTCTCTAATCCCCCTAATATTTATTAAAATATGATTATTTTCCTTTTCTAAAGTAAATACTACTGATATACTTGAATTTCTAATAATTTAAATTTATTAAAATCCCAAAATTAATAATTGTGACGTTTGTCCTAATTTAAACCTAACTTGAAAGACATAATTTAGTCGAGACTATTTCATATTCTTAATAGAAAAAAAGAAATAAATTCCCTCTAAAGAGGGAAGGTCATTATTTCTGAGGGTTAGTACCCCCACCAGGCCAAGTTTCGGGCATTTTATCAACATTAATTTTAATTTGTGATTAATATCCTTTGAACAAAGACATAAATTTATTGAATTTCATCTATATAAACCACACTAAGAATTCTAAATTTAATTTAAAATATGTAATATTGAACTATTTCTAATTGAGCTTATCCAAAAACTAACTATTGGTACTTATAATTAGATTAAGTATTGATTCTGAATATTATTTCAATAAAACGCTCAAGAAAAATATTAAAACAATGTTAATTTTTAAGGTAACAAGATTTAAGAGGTAGATAGGGAAACACAAACATTTATCATTTAAAAATGAAGCCGTCACTAGATTTAGATTTACTTAAAAATCTATTACAAAATCCAAATAAAAAAAAATTAAATGAAGCCTTTCAAATATTTATAGATTATTTAGAATCCTTTTTAGATATAAATCCTTTATCATCACCAGTAACTCTAATATTTAATGATAAGAAAGAACAAGAAAAGTACAATTTAAGTAATATATTCGATTTTGGTATAGAAAATGTAGAAGAAAATATCATTGAAGTTTATAGACAAAATGAAGAATTTCTTATTTTTATACTTTTCAGAACAGCAAATTATATGTTTTTTCCTAAAACAGTAATGAAAAACCTTTATCTTAAAATTATTGTTAATCTTTTTATCGAAAATCAGTTAAAAGAAGTAGAAAACATAAATAATTGGAAAAATTTTATTCGGAAAGCGATTGTTGATTTAGATGGTATATATTTTGGTTTGCAAATGTTGGAAAAAATATTTAAAACTCTTGGAAATTACTCAAAATTTGTTAAATACATATGGAATAATATAAAAAATTTAGATCCTGAAGATTATGGTTTTTTCTTTCCATTTTTCAATCGATATGCAGATTATACATTAGAAGAAATACAAGATGAGAATATTTTAGAGACGATACGAGTAATTAGTAAAATTTTCGATAGGATTAAAAGTTATAGAGCACTTTTAGATTACCAAAACTATTTTAAAGAGTTTATTGAGAAAGATATTCTCAAAACTGATTTGAGTTTAAGGAAGTTTACTTCTAATCTTCAGAAGTTCCAAATGTTGAGTATTGCGCCTACATATCAAGTAAATTGGCATACTCTAAATATTTCTAATAATTATTTTTTTTTAAAATTCCATCCAATGATAAAGTTAGAGAAAATTAGTAAAATTATAGAGAAATTTCCATTCCTAATTGCACCAAAAATCTCACAATCTTCTTTTGCGTTTGAGGTTTCAGGCTTTATTATAATCCCAAAAGTGTATTTAGATGATCTTTTTACACTTTTCCAGAAATTGGAGCAAAAGGGTTATGTAATTAAACAATTTTTATTTGATATTGATGTTTATGGTTCATTTACAAATTTGAACTTCTTTCGGGAAAAATTTAAAAATAGGCGTTTGATTAATCCGAATCATAGAGATTATGAAACAAAGTATGAGCTTCAATTCAAAATCGAATATGGTCGAAATTTTTATAAAAAAACACTTTCATTAGAAGATTTTTTGATTTTAGATAAAATAAGGTATTATTCTTATACTGGGTTTGGTTTTGAAAGAAGAACTAACACGTTACAGAAATTAAAAGAAGATTTCTTAATTGAATATTCTAAACAGGAGAGTAATGTTACTGAATTACAACGGATCTTAGGGATCTTCCACAGTTCTATTGAGATAAAGGAAAAGTTCTTTAAGTTTTTAAATAAATTCATAAAATTCGGATTTCTATTCTTTAATGATTTATTAAACAATATAATTATAGCTTTAAAATTAATCCAAGATGTATTTATAAAGAATAGACATTTAGTCACTTCTGCTCAATTTCTTGAATATGTAAAAAGGAATGGTGTTTCGTTTTTAATTGAAGAAAATCTGATTTTTAATAATCAATATATAAGAAATAGTTTGTATAGGGATTTCATACCACTTTATCAAAAATCTAGCGCAAAATATGAAAGGGAAATAAAAAAATTTGAATTATATAAAGATTTACTAAATATATGCAAGGAATTAATGATCTTTGATCTTGGGGAAATAAGAAATTTAATTGATGATCCAGATGTTTCTAATAAAGTTTATCATATTAAAAAAGAAAAATTAAAAACTTTGCATAAAAAGGTGAAAGAAAGAGATATCACAAGTAATTATGTAGAGGATAAACTAGATAAATATGCCTCCTGCGAACCACCTACCATTGTACCTAATATCCAGGCGTCTATTCCAATATCAAATTTTGGTAGATATTTTCCATTTCTACTAATAAAAAATACACCCGAAACTAATGAAATAATTAGAGTTATTAAATCATTTTTTCCTAGGATGGATTTATGGCAAATCCTAGATTTACAAACTAATAAACTTTTCACTGGGATTGAATTCTATGGATTAAATCTGATAAATAAAGAAAAAGAGCTTTTATTTGCAAGTTTTTATAATCTTTTTAAAAATGGGATTATCTTAGGAAAACGTTTTTTTTGGAAAGGCGCTATTTTCACATTTACAATGAGAAATTTCTATGATTTCTCTCAAAAACAATTCTTCTATACTCCGAAACTCTATAAGGAGTTTTTTCTTTATATACAAAAAATTTTTGGAAATCAAATTAAAGGATTTAGAGAAACCAATTTCAACTTACACGTATATCTATGGAAAGAAGAAAAAAATATTTTGAACTTATTAGCTCAGGCATCCCCCCGAAGAGAGGATTTTATTTTAAATGATTTAAACTATTTAAAAGAAGTTTACTTAAAATTAAAAGACTTTCTTTTAAAACAAAAAAAGTTTGAAGAATTAAAGTTAAGTTTACCAATAAAGGAATATGTTAAATCTATTAGCTATATTCCGATATTCAATTATTTTGGTTTTAGCCAATATTATCTTTATTTACGACCAATAAATCCAAGTAGTATAGATTTAAAGTTACTATTCATCAATACATTTCAGTCAATAAAGTTCATTGGCTCTATTGGAGATTCTATTTCATTTTTGATTAAATACTTTTTTCCAATTGAAACACCTAATAAATCGTTTTTGAACTGGCATTTATATTCTGCTAAAAATATCAGCGAGTTTTGTATGTTTAACATTAAAAAAATACATAATTTGTTTCATTTAGAACCCAATTTCACAGAAGATGGATGGGATTTTGATGTGAACAATTTTAAGAAATATATACAAAATATATTATTCAATCCATCAAAAAAAAGAATTAAACCTGAAAAAGTTGAATTTAATTTTAAAAGATATCCAAGAGATGATTGTTTAGGACCTGAATCATTATTTTATAAAAACTTAACAGACATTTATGATACCACTTCAATTAATATTAAGTCTCTAAGACTTAAGTATGATGATTCGAAATTAAAAAAGATTAGAAAGCTAATAAGAGAAGAATTAATTTTTCCTTATATAAAATTAGAAAATATAGGTTTACCTGAGAAAATCACTTTCATTATTCCAGGTATTAAGAAGGAGGATAAAGAAAACTTAATTGATATTTTTAGTTTCTTTAATTTAGTGAAAATATATGAAATTGAGGGTGAATTCTATATTTATGGGTTCTCTAAGGAAAGAAAATTTGAGGATGGGTTAATGGTTAAAATTTATTTTCCATTTAAAAATGACATATTTAGATTTCTGGAGCAATTCAATTTATTGTTTGAATTCCTTCAAATAGACTATTTTTTGGTAATTGATAGCATTTTTGACGGGAAAGCTCTTCTGAAACATGTATATGGAAACCTAGATTTTCTTAAAGAATATAACCCTTTAAAAAATCTCAAATGGAATGAAAAAGATAAAATTTGGATGAACCATAAGCTATTTAATGAGAAATTTGAACCAATATATCCGGATTTAAATTTTAAAGATAATAAATAGTTAATAAGGATAAATTAATCAGGATTAGCAATAATATTTAAAGAAAATTATCTAATTGTCATAATAAAATTTAAACATCATTTTAGATAATTTAATATGTATAAGACATTAAATTGCAAAATGAAGGACCTATAGCCTAGCATGGATAGGGCGTCGGACTTCTAATCCGAAAGTCGCAGGTTCGAATCCTGCTAGGTCCGCTCTTATTTTAAAGCTCTTATTTTTAAATCAACAACAACCAATTCGGATTTTGGTGAATAATGTTTTACAATTTTAGAATTGATGACAGATTCAACCTCCCAATTTAGAAAACTTAGTTCTTCTTCAATGTTCTTCAAAGTCTTTTCTATTGGATTGGGTTTTTCTGAGAATTGATAGAAATGTAAAATTCCGCCAGATTCTTTCATTAAGAAGCAAGTTGAATCAATAAAATTTATCGAACTCTCTGGTAAATTCATGATAACCCTGTCTGCTTTATGGAATATTGATTTACCTAATTGATTTTTAGACTCAAGAAGATCTTTAACATCAATGCTATGAGGAAAAATTTCTCCTTTAAGCTTATTTAGTTTGATATTATCATTCAAATATCTATAGGCATTAGGATTTATATCAAAAGCATGAATTTTAACATTATAATTTTTAGCGATTTGTATTGAGATTGTTCCAACTCCGGCAAACATATCGATTATTAATTCGTTCTCCTTTATCCCGCTTGAAACAATCCTTCGGCGCTCAAAAACCAGTCTTGGAGTAAAATAGGTATTCTTAACGTCAAGTTTGAAAACACACTCATTTTCTTTATGCATTGTTTCAGGATTGTCATCACCACATAAAAGAGTTAAGCCTCTTAATCGATACTTTCCCTTTATTTCACTTTTCTTTTCATAAACGGTTTTAACATTTTTATTAACATTTATTATTGCTTTTGCAATTATATCCTTGTAATCATGAAATTCTTTATCGTTCAATTGGTTAAATTTATCAAACTCGATTATTGCTATATGTCCAATAATATCATATGATTTTGGAATTAAATCTAAATATTCATGGGGAATCTTATCTTCTAATGCTTCTTGAAGAGTTCTATATTTATAATTTTTATAAAATAATCCTTCTCGGGATATCAATTCAAAATTGATTTGTTTATTTTTAATCATTTTTATCTCATGAAGGATATCTTGGCTAAGTATAATTGGGTATAAAATATAGTCATTTTCATGCAAAATTTTGAATTTATGGTCAATAATTTGAATATCTTTAAGATTTTCCTTTATGAAATTAATAAAATTCTGACCATCTTTCTTTTTCAATTTAATATAAGTAATTTCTTTTTTATTCTCGATACCCATTTATCTCATTATTTCAAATGTTAATATTAATTTTTTTCCTGGAATTTTTAGTTTTTTAACTAATTCGCGATTTATTTCCATTGATGATTTTGTACAGTTGACGAGAATTGTTCTGTTACAAATATAACCACTCTTACGAAATACTATATCATCTTTATCTGATAATCTTAGTTTTTCATTTCCAAAACCGTAGAAAGAATCTTGGAGATCATCCACTTTTAATGTAACTTTTACTTTTTTCCCAATATTTATTTTTTCTTTCAAACTGGAATTTAAGTCAAAACAGGCTTTCGTTGCATTAATTCCTATTATGCAATTTCCTTTTTCTGTTAAAGATTTAGCTTTTGTAAGTTCTATCGTTGTTTTGTGAGTACTTAAGATATTTTCATGGCCAAAAGCATAAATCTTGTCTATAATTGTCATTTAATCACTTTCAAAAAAGTTAATGAGGTGATCCACTTCATTAAAAGTAGCTATCTGAAGTTTGTATTTAGATTTTAATTTATCAACTAACTTGTTTAAGAGAATATTTTTAGAAAATTGAACCGTTTCATTAAATTGATTGATAAATACTTCAGGAATTATTATTCCACATTTTGAATAATATTGGGAATAATTCTTAAAGAAGAGATCTACTTTTTGAACAAAATTTTGATATATTAGATCATTTTCACTTGATAGATTTATTGATTCATATTGCCCCATAGGGAAAGAAGAGCTTAGTTCTAATGGTATAATTCCATAAATGTCTGAGAAAAATACCACATGAAGAAATCTTCGGGCGATTATTGAATTATTATTAATTTTTTCTAACCAATACGTAACACTTGGAGATTTATTACCTTTAATATCTAATTCAGGCAAAATAATTAAGAATTTTGCATCTTCTGGAACTCTATAATTATATTTAACTTTTGATTCATAGCGATAAATTAGAGGTCGTTCTACGCTCTCTGGAGATGAATATAACCTACCGTGTGTTTTATACAATTTCTCATGGGTTTCAAATAAAGGTAAATATGATTTAACTAATTTGGATGCTTCAACTAAAGTAGGGTGATTTCGAATCCTTTGTTCGACAAGCTCCCACAAATTACCCTCTTTAATAGATTGTCGTACTGTTCTTAATTCTGAAAAGGATAAATATAAATTATGTTTAGCTAATAGTTCAGTTCGACAATCTTCATCGAATTTTAAGACTTCTTTTGGATTATAATCACAACATATAGGACAGTGACACGGAAATTCGTCTAATTCATCTAATTTTCTTGTTCCTGTTGATAATGTGAAATATCTATTTTCTTTTGCAAATAATATATAAGCTGCGGAATCCATTAAGTCGCAACCACATGCTATAGCTAAGGAAAAGAATTGAGGTAAACCTAACCCGAACATATGAATAGGTTTATTCCACACCATATTATTTTTTACATTCAGAAGAATCTTAATTACCAAATCAAATCTGTAGTTTAAGAGTGATTTGACCAAACCACCTATAGCGTAAACATCGAAATCTAGTTTAGCCATTTCAATTGTGCTTATCTTTAATAAATCATCAAATTTTGCTCCATGGATTGGGCCAAACCAATAACAGCTTTCACTTTTTCTTCGATTAATATTGTTTTTAGCCCTTTGTATTGTGATTTCAACTTTATCTTTCGCTATGTCATATTTATCATCTGGTTGGATGGGTTCATCTAAGATCACGGCAAAATCTGTACCAATATCCTCTTGAAATTTTTCTATCTCTGCTGCTTGAATATCTAATTTGTCCTTATTATAAATATATTTTTGAAAGGCACCACTATCAGTTGCTGTTATCCCATCAAAATTCAAATGTGAATGTAATCCTTTTCTTAAGATATCCTCTCTGATTTGTATATTCTGATAAATAATATATGCATTAGTAAAAACACATTGGGCACCTATCTTTTTCAAATCTGCAGTAGAAATAATATTTTTATAGGGATGGAGAACAGGAAATAAATTGGGAGTAATCATTTGTTTATTATTTATAGTTAATTTTCCAATCCTTCCTAGTGCATCATAATCAGAGATTTCCCATTTCATACTTTCTACCCAATTTAAATTGATAGGTTAATCAAAAAATTCTTCTAAACGATTTTCTTGAAATAGTTTTTCCAACCAATCTATTTTACCTATAATATATTTATTCCCATCTTTATTTCCGAGGATGATATCGACAATAATTTTTGCTATTGAATTTATACTACGATTTGTTGTATCAATTTCAAAAAGTGGAGATTTTATTTTTTTTTGAATAAAATAATTCGCACAATTACCTAAAATTTCTGATTGAATGTTTTCAATAATCTTTTTTGAACTATAGTTTTTTTGTTTCAATCTTTCATATAGCTCATCTGGATCACATCTTAAAATAAATGCATAATCAACATATTTTTCTGGTATAATATCAGAGAAATGACTTTCTATTATCAGAAATGGGGTATCAGATTGCTCAATCTTATTAATTTTTTTTATGATATAAGGGAGAAATATTTCAAAATCTACAATATGAGTTTTTCTTTCTTCATCATATTCGAATGAGAATTTATCAGAAATTGCTAATTCATTTAACGAAATTATTTTAGCCTGCAATAAGTTAGTCATTTCTTTTACTACTGAGGTTTTCCCGCAACCCGGTGTTCCGGAGATTATAATATTTTTCATTTCTAAATTTATAATAGAGTAAGATAATTAAATAAATGAATGAATATACTTGAAATTAATTCAATATACTACTGTATTATAGAACCTTATTATCTACTTTTAGGAAGACGAAAAGTTAAAAAAAATAGTGTTTATATGGATAATATGTGGATACAATTAGTGGGAAGGGGGGGCTTCGAACCCCCGACCTCACGGTTATCAGCCGTGCGCTATACCAGGCTAAGCCACCCTCCCTTAATGGGAATGTTTACTCTATGAAAAAAAATGTTTTAAAAAACGTGTATTAATGAATAATTTTAATAAATCGTGTTTAAAAAATTTTTTGACCTAAAATATAATAGATAAAACGTTATATTTTATATTAATTAGCAATGCCTAGAATTTTAAATTATTCAATAATAGGTTTAGAGGACTATACAATTAGCTTTGAGAGTTATTGTTCTCTATGCGAAATTCAAAAATATTGTAAATTTGGTTCAGATGAACCTTTTTCTATTAAAATTGGCTGTAGTGATTTAAATCGTGCTAAAGAAAAAGTGAAATTTGAACAGCTTCAAAGATTACAAAAAACTGAAGATGTTTCAGTTCCCTATGAAGAGCTAGTAAAAAAAGTAAAAATAAATCTACAAAACATAATTTCTCAAATATGGAGAGGAAAAATTAAAACTCAAAAAGAAGAAATTAGATGTTTAGACTCTAGGAAGATTGATCCTATGTTAGTTGCACAACAAGGACAAGACTGGTGGCAAGACTTCAATGCAACGGTGAAAGTTATTAATGAAGAGTGTGAAAAAATCACATAAAACTATTAAAAAGATTTTGTAGACTTTAAATATACAATACTAAATATAATTATGTCATGGTTTTGTATGGACAGTTCATTAAGAACATTCTCTTTACTGAAGACCTGTTTAACGAGATAATCACTGGCCTTGAAAATTTTTGTATCGCTTTCAATAATTTCTTTTTAATATTATGTAAATATCTGAAATTCATTTTTGTTATCATTATCTTTAGTATTGGAATTCTAACATTGTTAAGATTAAGAGGCGTTTATCGGCAATCTAGGTTAGTTAGTAAAGATAAACAGGAAGACCAATTCATGAAACCAAGATTAATTTTAGGATGTTCCTATATTGTTTTAGCTTTCGGTATTTTATTTAATTATATCACCTATTTTTTAATCTGGATTTTAGATCCTCTACCAGATAGACTAATCTATAATTTCATTGCTTTTAGTGGGATCGATCCTTATTATTTAAATCCTATTACCGATATTAGCAGTTCTCAATTTCCTCATGAAATAACAATCTACTATTGTTTCTCCTTCATTTCATTAATGGCTTTTTTAGAAGTACTGGTAAGTTTATGGTATTTAATCAATAATAATCGCTTAATTCATAATCCTAGTAAGGTATTTTATGTCTTAATTTCTGGTCTTATGCAAGGCATTTTATTTGGATTTAATACATGTCTTCCATTTTTTTTATAATCATTAAAATTATGCAAAAAAAAGTACTACATTTTCGGAATACAGTCAGATTCTGAGCGAAACATTTATATAATATATTTATACTTATATTATTTGCATCAAAGAATATATTAAAATATCAGTCATATATAGTTTTTTCAGTTTCAAAATAATATCTTATTCGGTACACGGGTTAAAGTTTGCTTGGAAAATTTCAATAATCGAGTATTTGGAATTTTTATAGTTTTAAATAAAAGGTAGGGTTGATATTATGGAAGTTGAATCAGATTTAAGCAATTTATCAAATTTGTGCCCCGAATGTGGGGGTAAAGTTATTTTACTTCATGAGAAGGGTGAAACTGTCTGTGGACAGTGTGGTTTGGTTATAAGCGAGCGAATTGTTGATATTTCGCATAGTGGAAAAAGAGCCTTTACAAAACAAGAAAAAGAAAGTAGGGAGAGAACGGGATCTCCGATTTCGATTTTATTACCAGATATGGGGCTAAGTACAATTATAGACAAGGCTAATATTAAAAGTCCTGATTTGAAAAGAGCTGCTAAATGGAATTCACGTATGACTTGGGATAAAAGGAATATGTTGATTGCTACAACTGAATTAAAGAGGATTGGAAGTAACCTAAACTTACCAAATCATGTTAAAAAAGCAGCAATAAGATTATATATAGAAGCATTTAAAAAGAAACTTCTTCGTGGGAGATCCATTAATGGAATGGTTGCTGCTTGCCTATACTTTGCTTGTAGAGAAAGAAAAATCCCACGAACTTTACAAGAAATTTTAGAGCAAACATCTATAAGTGCAAAAAATGTCAGAAGATGTTACAGAACACTAATTAGAGAATTAAATTTAAAAGCTCCTTCTACAGATCCTATTTCTCTTATTCCAAGATTTATAGCAGAGTTAGAATTAGATGCCGATGCAGAAAATTCAACAATAAAGATTTTACAAAGCTTCACATCTAAATTTTCTACAAGTGGAAAGGATCCCAAAGGATTATGCGCAGGAGCATTGTATTTAGTATGCAAAAAGAAAGATAAAAAAGTATCGCAGAAAGATATTGCCAACCTTGTAGGTGTCACTGAAGTAACTCTTCGCTCAAGATATAAAGAACTTGTAAAAATGTTAAATATTATGGTTTAAATTAATTTTTAACCTATTTTTTTAATCTTCTTTTTTTAACATAATTTTTATAAAATCTGGTAACGTTAGTAGATAGCTTTGAGCATTAGGTAAGTGTTCTATGATTTTAGTGAATAATTGAGAATAATTTTCAGCTTTTTCCTTTTGTTTAAGTACATCATTACGTGTTTGTTCTCTTACTGGTTCAACTGGAATTCCCCTCATTACTGTACGAGCAGGAATAGTTAAACCTGGAGGAACTTGACTTTTATTTAAAATGATCACTCCTTCTCCTATTGAAGCTTCATCATATATTAGTGATCCTTCTTTTATTTGGACATAATCTTCTAAAAAACATCCCATAAGCGTAACTCCTGATTCAATAATACAATATCTACCAATATTTATTGAACTTTTTTGAGAGCGTGTAAACATCATAACACCATCAAAGATAGTTGTATATTCTCCAATATTAATTGGAGAATTTTCTGCACGAATGATTGATCCTGGCCAAATTATTGCATCATCCTTTACACTTACATCTCCTATAATTGTGGCCATTGGTGATACGTAACTTTTTGGACTGATGTTTGGCTTTTTTCCATTATATTCTATTATAGGCATAAAATCTCCACTAAATATTTTATAAAAATAAGGTATAATTGTTAGTATTTAAATTCAATTTATTTCTTAAAAATTTAAATTTTTATTTAATCCATTTAGATATAGGTTTTAATTGGATCTTTTGAATCAAATAAAATGAATTCAACTTGAGGAAATTCTAGACTTAAAACATTGCATAATTTTTTCATTGCTAGTATTTCATTTTTATAGTGTGATATTTCTATTAGATTTAGACCAAGATCCCTAGCAAGAATTGCTTCAAAATAATTAATTTTTCCCGAAATATAACAATCACATCGAATATTTACTAACTTCTTAATGATTTTAATATTTGATATATCTCCTCCAATAATACATATTTTTTTTATTGTTCTTCCAAGATCTCCGACAAATGGGACTGCCTTCAAACTTAAATTTCTTTTTATTCTCTTAATCAAATCTTCCAAAGTGAATGGTGCTTGTTCGTTTGGATAGTTAAGTAATGAGCAGATCCTACCAATTGGAATTTTTTTTCCATCATTATTCTTAATTTCTAGAACATCATCTAATTTCAAGAAAAGAATATTAACTAGAGTATCTGAAACACCTCCCTCTGCTGCGATAAATGAAGAATTTAGAACAAATATCGAAATTGGGTATTTAGAAAGTAAAAATAATTTATCGATTAAATTTTGATTAAATTTTTTTATAGGGTTTCTAATTAAACTATGATGTGAGATTATTAGCCCAACCTTATTATTTAAAGCAAAATGAATCGCTTCCAAGCTTAAGTCTATTGTTAACATAACTTTTTTTATAATTTTATTATTTCCAAGCCTATCAAGATTTAATCCATAAGTTTCAGAGTTTAATCTAAAAGCTTTTGGAGATAACTTATTTGTCAGTAACTCTTTTAATTCTTGATATTGCATTATAAAAACCCATTTCAAATGCAAATAGGAAAAATCTAAATGTTTTAATATGATAAAACTGAGTAAAGATTTTTTAATTTTATTTAAGAATATATAAATTAATTTGAAAATAACTTATATGATAAAATGTTTTGAAAAATATGAAAAATAAAGATTGTATATTTTGTAAAATAGTGGATAGAGAAATTCCTTCGAAAATTATATTTGAAAATGACTTTACTATGGCTTTTTTAGATAACGCTCCAATTTCTGATGGCCATACAATTATTATACCAAAAAATCATTACTCAAATTTAGAGGATATATCTGAAGATGAACTTAATGCAGTATATAGAGTTACCAAGAAGCTGGCAATAAGGATTCATAAAAATTTAAAAGTTGATGGATATAATATACTTCAAAATAATTTTGGTGCTGCAGGCCAATTAATTAAACATTTTCATGTTCATATAATTCCTAGAAGGAATGATGATAAAAAGTTCCAAATTGCTATACCCAAAATTCAATCCTCAGAAGAAAAACTTGAAGAAATTTTTAAAATCTTAAGAGCCTAAATACATAATTTCAATTCTAATTTAATTTAAAATTAGTTTAGTTTATAAAAAACAGTATAGAATTAAATTAGAAATGAGTGTTAAAAGTCTTATAGCAAAATTACGATTCAAAATAAAAGAATTCTTCTCAGATGAATATGGAGGGAACCTTATTGAGTATGCTCTATTGGTTGGGTTTGCCCTTTTCATATTTTTTATTATTGTAGGTGTTGTAACTTCACTGCTAGATTGGACAGTAGGATTGTCAAATGATTTTTTTAATTTATTCGGATGATTTTATATATTTCCACTAAATAAATAGAATACTTACAATTATAGCTTAATTATTTTATTATCAATAAGCTTAAAATTATATTTCTCCCCCCATTCATTTAAATGATCTATAAAAAATTCTGGATCTAATTTTAAATGATCAGTGAAAACATTAAATGGAATTTTATCTGCCGTTTTTAAATATTTTTTAATCCTATTATCAAGATCTTCTTTATCGGGTATTATTTCTTTCTTTTTCCTCAATCTTAATTTATCTAAAAGTGGATCATTTTTACTATCATTAAAAAAATATTCTACTATATTACTGATTACTTGTGCTTTTGTGGCTCCAAATACGTCTACTAATTCCTCAATTAATTTCATATAACTTTTATTCAGGGTAACTGTTGTCCTTGTTGTCTCAGTCATTTTATTAGTGAAAATAAGTGATTCTACAATATGTAACGAAAAATATTCATTTATAAATCTTATGCTAATTGATGATAATAATGCATAAATAAGCATCATTTATATATTACTAGAATTTACTAGATCACAAGAATAAAATTTTACACTTGAAAATTTAAATCGTCGTAAAATTGTCGATTTTAAATTTATTTTAAAAGTGGAGGAATAAATAATGGCGGATAAAACTAATTTAGAAAATTACCCAGTATTAAAAGATTTTTTATCACCAATACAATTTAATTTAATTAAAACTCTAAAAGATGAGGGTCCACTAACAAGACGAGATCTAGTTAAGGAATTGAAAATTGCCAGAACTACTATATATGATAATTTAGTAAAACTTCAAAAAAGAAAATTAATTGAAAAATTTTCACGTAATGATGGAAAAAGAGGACGTCCTCTCATTTTTTGGAAGTTTAAAGATTAAATTTTTTTTTTTCTTTTGTCTGTATTACAAATTATTAATCTCTTACTAATAATAGTATACTCTCTGTTTTTTCCTCTGCAAAATTAATTTTAGAATATGAAAAAAAATTTATTTAATATATTTTAGAATAGAGCCCTGTAATTTAATCATATAAATTATTTAAATAATTTTATTAAAAATTAAATAAACTGAAATTTCATCTAATTTTATAAATAAAGTTCCACTCGAAATGTTGGAGTATAAAAAAATATTTAATACTTAAAAAATAATAAATTATTTTCTTCAAATACATTATTTGGGGATGTAATAGTATTCATTTATCCTTTTTTGAAAAATATCCTTATTACTACCTATTTTATTTACTCGAGGTCTTTTTGTAATATTATCTCTCCTAAATGTTATCCCCATAATTTTTAAAAAAGTATTAAATCCATCTCTTAAGTTCTGAGGTGGTAAAGCATTACCTTTTAGTCCAGGACTCCCCTCAAAAACTAGGATTGAATCAGCTATAAAATCTTGTGTTATTATATCATGTTCAACAACAAATCCTGATTTTTTCAATTCTTCAATAGATTTTCTTATTAATTGAGCAACTTGTAATCTCATCTCAACATCTAGAAAAGCTGAAGGCTCGTCAAATAAATATATATCAGCTTCAGTTAAGAGGCATTTCGCAATTGAAATTCGTTGCAATTCACCTCCACTTAATTCAGTTAGTTTTCTCTCCTTTATATTTTCTAAATTTAAATTATTTATTAATCTCTTTTTATAGGATTGACTTAAGTGAGGAGCTAATTTAATCTTCGTAATTAGATCAGAAACTTGCCCTTTATCTTCAATTTTAATATATTGAGGCTTCAGGGAGACTTTTAATTTTTGTAAATTCCCCTCTTTAAACTTTTCATGTTCCTCAGGTTGGATATTATCTTCAGTGTTTACAATTCCTGCGATTATATTAATAAAAGTGGTTTTCCCAATTCCATTTGGCCCTAAAATTCCAATTATTTCACCAGCATGAATTTCACTCCCAGAAGCAGTTAATTGAAAGCTCCCCAATGAAATATTTATATCATCATAATAAAAAGTAATATCTCCCGAATCAAATAAGGAATCTTGAGGGGGACGTTCATGAAATATAATTGGTTCTTCCCTAAATCTAACATTTTCATCTTTGATATAACCGTTTAAATAAATATTAATACCAACTCTAACACCTTGGGGATGGGATACTATTCCATAGACGCCAGGTTGGCCATATAAAATCGAAACATAATCACTTAAATAATCTAGTATAGCCAAATCATGTTCAACAACTATTATAGTTTTTTCTTCTTCCGATAATGTACGGATCAATTTTGCCATATTGATTCGCTCACTTACGTCTAAATACGAACTTGGCTCATCAAATAAATAGATATCCCCATTTTTAAGATATGCTGCTGCAATCGCGACCCTCTGCAATTCCCCCCCTGACAATACTGAAATGTCTCTGTCTAAAATCTCACTAAGATTTAGTCTTTCTGTAATCAGATCTAACTTTTTTCCCTCTTCATTTTTATTTAGAACCTCTACTACTTTACCAGAAACAAATTTAGGAATCACAGTTATGTTTTGAGGTTTGTGGACAATTTTCGCTTTCTCATCTTTTATTTCGATAAAATATTGATGAAGTTCAGAACCTTTGAAATGTTCAACTATTTCTCTCCAATCTGGTGTTTCCTCACCAAATTTACCAAAATTAATTTGTAATTCATTCGATAGTAATTTCAATAAAGTACTTTTCCCAATTCCATTTTGCCCTATGATTCCGAGAACTTTTCCTTTTTTTGGGATCGCCATTCGGAATAATGAAAATTGATCTTGTCCATATCTATAGGTTATTTGATTTTGTAAAGGGTCAGGTAAATTAACGATGCTTATTGCTTTAAAAGGGCATTTTTTAATACAAATACCCTCTCCAGAGCATAGACTTTCTGTGATTATAACAGATTTCTTATCAGGACTTAGAACTATCGTTTTATCACCTGTCCTTACCCTAGGACAATATTTTATACACGGTTTTTCTCCAAAGGGACTACATTTATCTGGTTTGCAGAAATCTTTGTTTAAAACGGCAATCCTCATTTTTTAACTCACTCCTATTTAAAAGTAAAAATGAAAAATATAACTTACTTACGTTAAATATACTATTAAGCATAATAGAAAAATTTTTGTAATACAAAGTATTACCTTATTAGAGTAAAAGCGAGTTAGTGAAGAAAATTTGAATGAAGATTTTTCGACTCATTGGTTAGAGGAAATTGTTAAAGAAATATATACGCGTAAGCCTAATGAAATAACACTTTCTACTGGCAAAACTCCATCAGGCCATATCCATTTAGGGATATTAAGGGAGATAATAATATGTGATGCTTTAAGGAGAATTTTCGAAAAAGATGGAAAGCAAGTCAATAATTTATTGTTTTTTGATAGCTTGGATGCCGCTAAACGATTTCCTCCTTATATAGACAAAGATTTTCAAATTAGACACATAGGGAAACCTTTCGCTATGATTCCATGTCCTTATGAAGACTGTAACTGTAAAAGTTACGCACATCATTTTGGTAATGAATTAACAGATGTTTTTCCTGATTTTGGGATTAAAATAAGAATAATTTGGTCCCATGAGTTATACAAAACAAAAAAGATGCAAGAAAAAATAAAAATAGCCTTAGAAAATATAGAGAAAATCAAAAAAATATTGAGAAAATACATAACTCCTACATTAAAAAAGGAAGACAGAGAAGAATTTATTGAAATGCAGAAAGATTGGATGCCCGTAATGGCAATATGTGAAAAATGCAATAGAATTCAACATCTAGATGGTGAAGGATCTATTAAACCTAATAGAATAAAAGAATATTTTCAAAATGAAGAAGTAGTTTCATATGAATGCGAAGCGTGTGGTTATAAGGGAAAAATTTCTATTTGGAGTGGTAGATTAAAACTTAATTGGCGAGTGGATTGGCCTGCTAAATGGGCTTTATTTAAAACTACATGTGAACCAGCAGGTAAAGACCATAGTGTTAAAGGAGGTGCTTATGATACTGGAATTGAATTATGTCAAGTATTATATAACTATGAAGGTCCTGTTAAAGTTCCTTACGAATGGTTGAGGCTAGGCGATCAAGATATGGGAACATCTAAAGGTCATGTTTTTACTCCAAAGAATTATTTAGCCATTGCAGATCCAAGAATCTATAGAACAATAATTTTAAGAACAAATCCAATAAAACATATTACATTTAGGATTGAGGAAATTCCGCAATACTATGATTATTATGAAAGAATGGAAGATATTTATTACGATATAGAAATCACAGAGAATTCTGAGGAACGCAAATTTTTCAAATATATATTCCCCTTAACTCAAATAAATGATATTCCTAAATCAAAATTAAAAAGAATTCCTTTAAAGCTTTTAATATTTTTAACCCAAATTCAAAATATTCTAAGTTTAGAGAAACTTTATGAAAAAACTAAGTCCTATATGGAGAAACATAATTTTAAACATGCAATAACAATGCAAGAATTCGAGTATTTCTTTTCTTTAACAAATAATTGGATTAAAGAAGTAAAGGAAATATTGAAAAGTGAAAAAGATCCTAAAATTAAAAAAGAAATCATAAGAAAATTAGAACTTTTTTCCATTCCCGAAGAAGTCGATGAAAACATATTAAACAAAATGGATAACAATCAGATCAAAGGAATCCGTCTTTTAAGAGATTATTTTGAAAAAACCGACAGTCTAGAAGCTAAATCCATTCAAAATAAGATCTTTTCTATAGCAAAAGATGAAATAAATCTTCCTCCAAGAAAATTTTTTGAAATAATTTATCAAATAATTTTAGGTAATAAAAGTGGTCCACGTTTAGGTCCTTTTCTCTCTTTATTAGATAAAAGTTGGATTTTAGAGAGATTAGACATTTAACAATTAAAACTATATATTACTATATCTAATCAAATGGAATCTTTCTTTTTCCTTCTAAAGAATCTTCTTTTTTTCTTTTCTTTTAAACTCGTGTAACACTCATTACAATAAGTAAGTCCCTCTGTAATCATTTCTCCGCATTTTTTACAGTGTTTGTGAGGGTAGATATATGTTTCAACTTTTTTTTTATATCTTTCAAATTTACTCAAGTTAAATCTCCAAGCTTTTCAATATATAATTATTAATGAATTATAACTTTTTCACTCCATTCTTATCAATCTTTACTTGAAAAAATTGAGCATGTTTTAATTTATTCGTTATCTCAATTGGGTATGATGGAAATTTTAAATTGAAGGCTTCCTTATTTGTAATTATTTCATTTAACTTTTCTCGCCAATAATTTAAAATAGACTTTATGTTATTTGGATTAACTAAAGCAAAAACAGAGCCTCCACCGCCAGCGCCTGTTAATTTAGCAGCATATACCTCTGGATGATCTTCTATTAAATCGATTAAAATGTTATTTGCTAATCCAATACCATGTTTAAATCCAGCTTTTTTCATAATTTTATTTATAATTATTGTGTTTTCCTTACAATATTGTCCTAGTTTAATCCAATTATGTTGCATTAATGCAAATCTAGAATTCCAAGATATTTCTGCTAACTTTTTATAACTGCGTAAGAAAAAAGCGTTATTTTGTAAATAAATTTTTCGTAGCTTGTTATGTATATCCCCACTTTCATGATGTACTCCAGAATAACATAATATTATAGGGATATTATTTAATTCATAAACATCATCGATTTTATCATAGATAGCTAATGGCTCTTTTGCTAATTCTTTATGGTAGAGCTTTCCATAGTAAGAACAAAAACTTAAACCCCCTCTACTTATAACATATCTATCTCCATAACCTGCTGTAATTTTTAAATCTTCATCTTCAATTTTAGTTGCCATTTCTGCTATAATGTCTTTATTTATAGGGAATTCATTTTCTTCGACCTTTTCAAAATTATTATACAAATCAAAATATTGCGCTAGTCCAAAAATAACAGCAATTATTATAGCAGCACTCCCCCCCAACCCACTTTTTTCAGGTATAGTTGTAATTAATCCAATCTCAATATTAGACTTTAAGAAGATTCTTTCAAAATAAGAACTCATTTTATAAAATTTATATATACTAGCATATATTAGTTTATTTTCCCCATTAAGCTTAGATTTAACCTCATTTCTACTTTTTGAAAGTATTTCCTCTTTGTTTATTTCTATAGAATATTGGTCATTCAACTTTTTCATTGTATATATTTTCAATCGACTTTTTCCCTTAATTTCTTTAATATACAAAAATACAGAAAGAGGGTTCTTAAAACCATTTATGGCTACAGAAGGCATCCAAAAATCTCCTTCTACAGCATCTAAAGGATTAATTATATTAATCCGTGAAGGAGCTTGAATTATTATGTCAGGATTTAAACTCATAAGAAAATTCTTTATTTCTTTAAGCAAATTAATTACCAAGATACGAATATAATTTGAATTATAATAACATGAACCCAGTTTTAAGTTTTGCTTTAAGAGCTAGTAGAGAATTTAGAACGGATTCAAATTCATAGCATTAAACATAAATTATATCGACTTTTGATGATTGTTGTAATACATGAAAAAATTTATGTTTTTATAAATCTTGTTAAAAATATTAATGAAATGGTAAAAAAGAGTAAGTACAAACTTTATTCGTATCTTATTGAAAATAACTTAATCTACTATAAAAGTCTAAAAGAAAACAGCAAAATAATCTCGTTCGCAATTCTAGAAAGTCAAAATTATAAATTAATAGATTATTTATTAAATGACCTCTTAAAACGTAGAATTATTCATTACTACTCTATTCAAATTGATACTACTAATAAAAATAAAAAAATAATATTGCTGAATTTTAAAGAATATAAAAAAGAAAATATAATAAAAGCTTTTAATGTAGTTCAGCAAAATCTGGAAGAAATTAATAAATCTATTAAATTTTTACAAGAAAAAATTTTAGAAGAAAGATTTTTAGCTATTATTTTTCAAAATTTGAAACCTAATGCTACTATTACAAAAAGCTCTGAGTCAATTATGATCGCAGAAGAGAATAAATCAAAAATTTTTAGTTTTTTCACGATTGATTTTAATTATATTGAAAAAAAAAAATCATTTATATCAAACTTCTTAAATCTAATTACTAACATTGGGGAGAAGGGTTCAATAATACTTAATTTTAAAATAGATAATTCTGGTGAAATTAGGATTTCACCGTATTTTGTTCTAGAATCTGAAAGTGTTGAGAAAATACCTCATTTTGAGACCAAAGTTAATAACTTTTTTCACTCTAACTTGTTAAGAAAGTACAATATTAATATAAAGACATTCGTAAACCTTCTTTGGAGATTAGAAATTAATGATAGTTTCTTTTTTTTAAATGATTATTATAACTTATTTGACTCTGAAAATTCAATTATATCCTCAGATTTAATAGAAATGAATAATATATTTGAAGAAAACCTATTAAATTATCAAATAGAATATATAAGATTAAGTAAAAACTTATTTTTTATTGAGCAAAAGTATGTATTTTTAATATTAGAAAATCTTGATTGTGATTATATTTATAAAATCATTGAAAAATACCATTCTAAATACTTTATTTATATTTTAATACTAAATGATTTAGGAAATAAAGAATTACAAAAAATTAAGTCTATAAAATTAATAAAATCTATAAAAATCATTAATTCTATAGAAATTCGAGATTTTAATTATAAAGGATTTAAAAGCATTGATCATTAAAAAATTCCTAAGTCAATTGCGATATCTTGAGCTGAGAATTCTGGATGTAATTTGACGAATGCTTTTTTTTCTCCCTCAGGGGTAATCATCGTGTTGATTTTTATTACTTTAACATTATGTAATTTCTCAATAGCTTTTTTAATTTGGTTTTTGTTTGCTTTTCTATTTACCAGAAATACTAATTTGTTCTCTTTTTCAATTAAATCAAATGTTTTTTCTGTAATTAGTGGCCTTTTAATGATTTTATAATATATCTCCACTTATTCAAACACCTCATAGTTATGTAATTCGTTGAAAGCAGATTGAGTCCAAAGAACTAATCTCCCCAATGAACCACCAGGGGCTAGATTGTCAATTGATAAATTTTCAACCTTAATAATATCCATTCCTGGAATATTTCTTGAGGCTTTAATAATACCAAAATCATCTTTTATTATTATTAAAATTCCTTTCTTTTTTTTATATTTCCGCCCTCTTGATTTACCTTTCCCCGCTCTTATCTTCACACTTTTCTTTATTTTTATTAAATTCTCCTTTAACCCTAGATTACATAAAATTGAATAAATATTCGAGGTTTTTTTAATTGTTTGGATTTTATCATCAATAACCAAAGGAATTTCAGGTACATTTTCAATATTATACCCTCCCTTTATTATCCACGATTTATCTCCAGAAGCAGAAATTGCAGAAATAATTGACAACTTATTGATATGTCTATTAATTTTCTTTTTAATTTTTTTTTCTGTTTTTATTGGATGTGATTGCCGACCTCCTTTAGCAAAGGGTACCCGCCCTACATTTCTTGCCGTTAAAAAACCACTTCCTTTTATTCTAGGTGCTCTTGATATCCCATGACCAGTTCCCCAAGATTCAGCAGTATTTCTTAATCCCGCTCTTTTATCTCTTCCTTGAATTTGTTTATTTTTACTCTGAAAAACTTGACTCGCCATTTGAACAAGATCAAATCTAGGTTTTACATCAAATACTTTCGGTTTATCGATAAGTCCTTTATTCTTTCCTTCCAAATTATAAACATTTATTTTTTCCATTTAATCACCCAGAATTATAAAAATTATCTTCTTTGTTGACTTTCTCGACTTATAAATGTAATTTCAGGAGCATTTACTATAAAAGATCTAGAGGGTCTAATTGTTTTCCTTATTCTTATTAATCTTTTTTTAGGACCTGGAATAGACCCTAAAAGCAATAAGTAATCTCCTTTTATCTTACCGTATCTAATAAATCCTCCTTTTGGGTTTATTTCTTCTTCATTCTCCCCAATTTGCATTACTCTTTTGTGATATTCTGTCCTTTGGTGAAATCCTAATTGTCCTGCACGCGGAACAGTATAAAGAACTCTAGCGGGATGCCAAGGACCAATACACGCAACAGCTCTTTTTATTTTACTATTTTTACGAGTTAGAATTTTTATACCAAATCTCTTAACAGGACCTTGAAATCCTTTTCCTTTTGTTACAGCAATTATATCAACTAGTTCTCCCTCAGTTAAAACATCTCGCACCTTAATTTCTTTCTTTAAGTTTTTATAAGCAAAATCAAATTCTTCTTTTGGTTTATTTATCGAATTTAATTTTATTTCAATAATATCTGGTTTCTTTCTAGGGATTGAAGTTTTATAAGGCTGTGTTTGAAAAATTCCTCTAATTTCACTAGTTTCATTTAAGTTCTTATATATTTCTTTTTTGGTTTCCTTAACATCCTTTTTCTCTATATTTGGTAGATTTATCTTTCGGGATAGATAATTATTAAATTCTTGAGTATATAGTTCTCCAATTATATACTTACCATACTCATCTTTATTATAAACTCTAATTCCTATAAGAATTAAAGGGGGGACCTCAACAATAGTTACAGGTTTCATCAATTCCTTTCCATAATAGGGACTATTTTTTTGATCCTCAATATAGGTAATATGAGTCATACCTGCTTTAAATCCAGCAAATCCAAGAAAGTTGATCTCTTCTAAACTATCTAACCAATGTCGAACGCGACCTTTTATTTGTACAGCTCTCTTTCTAGGTAGAAATGCTAATGATCCATGTCTGGGTGCGTGCTTTTTACGATGGCCCATTATAATCACATTTGGTTTTGAAATTGAATATTTTAAATTAAATAAATTTTTTCATTTAAATCTGATTTTATCGCTTAGCGATAAATTAGGGTTATTTAAATTTTTTTTTTTTAAAAATTGTTTAAATGTCGTTGAAAAATCCAAGCTATTTTAGAGAAAAAGAAGATCTGGATGGTAAAAAAGAAGTTATTTTAATCTTAGATTGTAATAACTGCCCCCAAAAAAAAGAAATCAATTTCTTTAAATCTAAAAAATGTATCAATTGTTTTTTAAAAACCCTTTTTAATGCCAGAAATCAAAAATTTGACTATATATCAATATTATATAATGATCTTATAATCAATAATGAACAATTTGAACTACTTTTAGATTATTTCAAGTTTTTGAAAAGAATTAAAAGAATCCAACCGAAAATTGAAAAAATTCGAAGTCAAAAATGTAAATACCAAGAGTTTAAATGCAAGATTTTTCCCAATATTTTATCTTTGTATAAAATTAATGATTTTGAATACTTGAATCCAATTTTCATTTATAATATTTATATTAATGGATTTTCAAATCTAAATAAAGAAAATGTGAATGATTCAATATGTCAAGAATGTTATAAAACAATTAGAAATTTGGTAGATTACGTTATTGAAATTTTAAATGATTTAAGAATTATTCAAAAATTTAAAAATTTTAAAATAGACTCTGAAACTTACAAAAATCGAATTACTTTTTACGAATATATTTTTTCAAAAAATTCCTTATTGATAAATGATTTGCAAGAAATTCAAGTTGGGAACTCTGATAATATTAATCAATTGTTAAACTCATATAATCTTGGTAAATCTAATATATTTAAGGTTCTTATTTTTGAAAAAGAATATGAAATTGAGAAGAATTACAGAGTCGAATTCTTCTTTAAGGGGGGAAAGCAAGAGGATTACTTCGAAAAGATAATAAAAGAGGTTTGCCATGATGTTGAGATAATAGAACTTGATCAAATTGTCCCTCTTGAAAAATTAATAGAAGTTTATGAAAGGGAAACCTTAAAACTCTTAAATTCAAAATATAAATTTTCGAGCTCGATTACGCAAAAGATTGGATTTATAACCGCTATAAAAAAATTGAACCTAGACAAGTTATTTCCATTATTAATTGATGATTTTATTGAAGAAATATTTTTAGATTCTCCTAAAGATGAAATTTATATAAATCATCAAAAGTTTGGACGTTGTCGCACGAAAATAAAATTTAATTCGAAAGAACTTGATAGAATTAAAGCTCTAGTCAGATTATATAGTGGACAAAGGCTTGATTTTAAAAATCCAATAATTAAATTTGTTATTAAAAATAATTATTTTAATTGTAGATTTTCTATCGATGTTGAGCCAATCCAAATCAGAAATTTTGCATTAGATATAAGAAAATTAAATAAAAATATTTTTACCATACAAGATTTATTAAAAAATGAGACAATCGATCCATTAATAGCAGCCTTTTTATATTTCAGTATTCTTCGGAGATCCAATATTACCATTACTGGCGAAACTGACACAGGAAAAACAACTTTAATTAATGCTTTAGACTTATTAACTCCGAAGGAATTTAGGAAAATCTATGTGGAAAACATTACTGAATCCTTAAACCAAATTCAATTTGGTAAACATCAGTTGAAGTATAGAGCAGATTCGTTAGAAGAATCGATATTAGAAAAATATTCAAAAACTAACCAGATTAAAACACTTTTACATAGAACACCAGATATTATATATTTAGGTGAGATTCTCACAAAAGAAGAATCAGAGGCAATGTTCCAATGTTTAGCAGCAGGATTAACAGGATTTCAGACCATTCATTCAAAAAATATGGATTCTTTAATGAATCGTTTTATATACCACTTTAAAATTAATAGATCATGCCTTAATGATCTGGATATTATTATACTGATGAAAAAAAAATACAAGGAGAGAAAAGTCGTTGGAATTTTTGAAATAAGTAAAAATTTTAAATCTGAAAACAAATTATTCCATTCTATTTTTGAATACAACCCGGAAACAAACAAATGGGTATTAACAAAACCTCTCTATGAGACAAAAATAATTGAAGATATAAAGAAATATGAAGATATCACAAAAGAAAGTTTTTCCTCATTGATAAATTTATATCGTGAAATCTTCGATTTTTTATTAAAATCGGATAAAATGGAAAATGTCAAAATAATTGAGTTCTTTCATAAAATTTCCTATTATTCAACAATTTCCATTGACTCATTAAAAAAATTTTGGAATTTTTGGAAAAAGAATCGAAGTTTAAATCTTTAAATTTCTATTCAATTTTATGACGAATCTGATTGAAAAATCCTTATTATTAGGATTTGGGATTTTTACTCTTACAATTTTTTCTTCTATTATAATACCTTTCTTAAGTACAATAGCAGATTTTAATGAAAATGGAAGAGACAAAATAGAAACATATATCCTCTTTATTAATGAAATCGATCAAGGAATTAATTATGTAATACAAAATCCAGATGATGTTTATTTGAAGAATATTGATTATCCATCTAATCTAAATATCTCGTTTTATGATAACATTGCCAAATATAGCTTTTTTGTTGAAAATCAACTTTGCGTTAAAATAGAAGAATATAATATGTTTTTTTTCAATCAGCATTTTTGTCAAATTTCACCGGGCATATATCTTTTGAATATATCCCACTATTCATCTGTAATTAAAGTTAATTTTAATAACTTAAATTAAAACTTTAGGCTATATGAGAAACCTTAAAAATTATATTAATTTTTGTAGAAAATTTCATAAATCTTATTTACCTAAAATAAAATTTAAGGAATTGAATGAGCGTTATACTTATATATACAGAAACGTATATCAAATTGATAAAGATGATATTAATAGAGCAAGTTTTATTATTTGTATATTTTCCTTTACAATTTCTCTATTATTGTCAATAAGCATAATAGCAATAAATATTCTAATAATAATTTTGTATTCAATTATTTTCTCTTTAATACTCTCTTACAAATTCAATTTAACTATATATCATGATATTAATAAAAAAGAAGTAGAAATTAATGCGATGCTCTACCTAATCAAGATAGATTTTTCATTAATCAAAAAAACATTAAAACCTAATTCTGACTTTTATTTAAGCTTTATAAAATTAATTAAACAATATAAACTCCCTGTTTTGCATCAATTTAACCATATTTTAGTAAAAATTCATGAAGGTGAAATTCCTGAAAAAGAATTAATGAGAATTGTAACACCATCAAGGGATTTTAATCTATATTTAAAGAATCTATTGGTTAACGATTTTGACGATACATTTTTCCCTGATAAGCTTTCTGAAACTACATTAGAAAAAAACTTTAAAATCTATTTAAAAGAAATTCAATCAAAAATAAGTATTTTATTTTTTATTGGTGTTTTTTTTCCGATTGGTTTATGTTTTTTGGTTTTATTTCAATTGGTAAATATCGTTACTCTAATTATTATTATTCCTTTTTTCCTAATAATATTAAATTATTTATGCCATAAATTTATAAGAATAAATACTCATATGATTGGGGTATTAAGTAATTATTCAAAAGCTGAAAAGACGAAATTTAACGATTTTTTATTATTCTTGAATAGCTTTGCTATTAATTTAAAAAACAATTTATCTCCTGAAAATGCTTTTCTTAAATCATATTCACAAAATAAAAATTTATTTAATGTGTTAGAAAGAACTATTAAAAATCAGCTGTCTAAGCTTTTGAACTTTAACTGCTCATTTCATGATATGATCCAATATTTTAAGTTAGAATTGAACTCAACAAGATATCTAGTAATATTAGATCTTATCGAAAAATTTGTAACCGAAAATCCATATCATACTACTGAAAAAATCTTCGAGATAATCAATTTACTTCATAATCATCAAAAACTTGAAAAAAAACTAGAAATTATTATAAAGGGAGAGAAATTTAAAATATTTTTCTTCATTTTTCTTTTACCCGTTTTAATTGGGTCAATTTCAGGCATGTTTCCTTTTTTTATCTTAATGACAAGGAATATCAATTCGATTTCTCCTACAAATTTAGTGAATTATATTAATCCAATAAATATTTATTATATATTAATGATATTTATTGCATTTATTTCAAGTATTTCAATTACATCGAATTATTTCTTGAGAGTAATTCAATATCGGAGGAAATTTCTAATAATTTTTATTTCTAACCTAATTTTTATTCTAACTTTTATTTCATCATTTATTAATACAGTAAATTTTATCTAAACGACTTTTTTAGACATTTAAGAGAAACCGATAAGATAAATAGATTCCAAAATAAGATATAATCCAATAAAAACATTTATCAGTGTAGAATAAAAAAAAATTAATTTGAAAAAATTAATGGTCTCTAAATTATTTATATAAATAATGATTTCCAGTCTTTGTAATATTATATAAAAGGGGATTAATAAAATAAGAAAAATTAAAAGAGAAGTTAACGTTGTAAGCATATCAGTAGAAAATGCGGAATATATAAAGATAAAAATAAGGAGACTTAAAATTAACAAGACTTCAAACAATAGGATATTAAATTCTAACATTCTTTATACTATATGCCCTATAAATTATTTAAAGGGCTCGTATTATCATTTCTAATAAGTTTAATTACTCGATATAATAAGCTTAACAAGGATTATTCTTAAAATCAAGTTTTTATAAACAATAGCAGTGTTAGAAAATATTATATAAGAAAAAACGCTGATAATAATTATGAGAAATTTAAAATTAAAAGGACTCAAATATAATAAAGGTAAATATCATCTTTATAGTGATCGATTTGTTTTTTTTCCTCCTCAAATAATTGATATTTTATCATCTATTTATGGAGAAGGAGTTAAATCATTATTAGTTTGGCTTGGTAAGAAAGCAGGTTGGAATTTAATACAAAGTTGGGATGAAAATTTACGACCAAAAACTTTAGAGGATTTGATAAATCAATGTTGTAATATCTTAAGCAATCATGGATGGGGACGCTTTGTACCAAAACAGATAACTGAGGATATTATTATCCTGAATTTGTTTCATAATATTTCTTCAGAATTAGAAAATAAATCCAAATATTTTTGTTACTTTATAACTGGTTTATTATCGGGTATAGGTGAGTTTGCTCTTTATAGGGTAAATGTTTCTGAGACTCAGTGTTGTTTAGAAGATCTAAGTTTAGATTTCTGTGAGTATAAAATTGAGCAAACTAAATAGAGATTTTACCAAGGATCCCATTCTTCAGGATTTAATTCTTCATCATCGTTTTCAATATTATTTTCATTAGTATCAGTGTTTAACTGGTATGAATCCTCGTCTATTTTTTGAACATTTTGTTGAATTTCTTCCCTATAATTGTCAAAAAAATCCATTTCTTCCTCAATTGTAAGAGATTCTTCTCCAATAACTACATCCTTAAAGGCGGAAATTAAGGATAGAAAATTAAAAAACTCTTCTTTATTCATCTCAACTTGAGTAGTTTTATCATTATTTCGGAGTGCTAATTTAATCAATCTAACTTCACCACTTATTTCTACAGAAGTTATTTCAATATTATCATTCTTGTTTTTTAACTGAATTTTCCATGAAGTTTCTCTTGTTTTTTCAATCTCCATTTTTAATTTTCACAATAAAAAATTATTAAAATTCACTAATTTAATAAAAATTCTTAAATTTAAAATTAATTCAATAATCACTAATTAAACCATAAGATTAATTAACCAGGTAGATAAATATGTTAAAATGATTATTAAGATGACTAGAGGTCTAGATTGAATTAATACTTGGAATTCCTTTTTTCTATCATTAAACACTAATAAAACAGATTTTAGGAGGATTTTATCTTCTTTATAATCTATTAATTTTGCATAATTTAAGAATTTATAACAACTCTTAATATAAAATTTCTTAAAGATGGAGAAATTAAAATCTAAATTGAAAAAGATAATGAATGAATAATTTTTCTTAAAAAAAGAGTTCAATACAAAATTTTCTAAGAACATTAATATAAAAAACAATGAAAACAATAAAAAGAAAGTAGTGACAAAAAATAGATTCAAAAATATTGAAGGGTGAATTAAAAATATTAAAATCATAAGTTTTCCATCACCGCCACCTATTATTTTTAAATTAAACAAGACAAATACCAGGAGAAAAACAATTAAAAAAAAAAAAATTTACCCAATACAATAATAAAGAAATAATTGAAATATCTCATACATTCGATAATAATCAGCATAAAAGCAAAACTAAATACCACTCTAAAAAACTTATTTGGGATTTTACGAAATTTTATATCAAAATACAATGTTATGATAAAAACTATGTTAAAACATAAAATAGTCAAGAAATAAAATAGAATGTTCATATTATTAATAATCTCCTTCCCAAATTTCTATAAAATTTCTAAGACTCCTAGCTTTCATGTTTTCTGATTTATATCTAAAAATCTTTATTCTCCCGAATGTCTTTTCTTGAATTAAATTATGTAATTTAAGGAAATTTAAATGCTTTAAAACACAAGAATAATTTAATCGGGTTTTTTTTATAATTAAAGAAATAGTTAATTCCTCATAAATCGCTAGAAATTTTAAAATTTTTACTCTAGCTCGTGATCCTAATAAGTCCTCAATTAAATATCCTTTTTCTAATTTCTTATTAATCATATTTTAAATCCTTTAGAATTTAGTATTTCAATTATATTTCTTTCTAAATTGGGTAAACTTAAATCAGGAATTTTAATTACAGCTCTTCTCCCTTTTATGCTTTCGCTTATGATTTTGGTTTCTAATAGATTTTCTTTCCTAAGTTCTTGGAGATAGTTCCAAAGTTGAGAATTTGAACGTGGTTTAAGACCTATATTTTCACAAATCATATAGTATCTTTTTAAAGCTTCATTAAAAGAAATTTTAATGTGATTATGATTATAAAGAGCTTTAGTAATAGCAAGTAAAAATGACAACTTTTGTGAATTCATATATTCTAAAACATCCAATGTTGAATATGGCAGCAAATCTTGGTTTCCCAATCTAACACATTCGGCATTAATATATTTTAAATTCTTACTTTCAGCAATTTTACATGATCGCCATATAATATTTAAGCCTTGTCTTATATCACCAGAATTAGTTGTTATATCTGAAATCATATCTATCATTTTATCAGATAATACATTTTTTTTGAGGCTATTATCTGCACGATATTTTAAAATGTCAAATGTTTGATTTTTTGAGTATTTTTTAAATTCTAATATATTCCTTTGGAGTGTACTCATTGTACTGTTATCTAAATTGTTTAAACATGAGAGATCTCTCACAATTCCGATAATTGATAGCCTTTGATCACCTTTCAGGTTATCATCATTAATTCTTGTTAAAGAATAAATTAAATCTTCATGCTTATTTATCAAGTAACTTAATTCATCTAAAACAAGTAATATATGTATATCATAGCGATGAAGAAATTCAGTTAAAAAATCTAATAAATCTTGTGAAGAATATCCCCGTTTAGGAAATCGATTGTCTAATAATTGAATTAATCGGATTAAGACCTTATAACTAGTTCGTTCTTTTCTACAATTAACATGAGCATATTTTATATTAATATTTCGTTTTCTTGAAACATTTTCTATTATTTTTCCAAATAATTTTACAGTAACAGTTTTTCCTATCCCTGTTTTTCCAGTTATTAAAATTTTCCTGGATATTGAATTTGGATTAGTGATTAATCCTAGAAAGAGTTGAGACAGTAAGGAAAGTTCTTTCTCTCTATAGGGTAATTTATCTGGAATATAGTTTATATCAAGTTTTCCCTCATCCTTGAACAATGAATCTCTCTTTAATAATTCTTCAAAGTACTCCATATGTATATTAATCATTTAATGGGATTTTATGGAGATTTAAGAAAACATTCATTTATAATAAAGTACAGACTAATAGTTTTTTATCACGAATTTCTAAACATTACTCTTATTATTATATTCGAATTTTGCCAAAAAAAAGATTCTGTTGAAATTTGATTGGTAACCAAGATAAAACTGGAAATTGATTGACTATTACATTATTAATTTAAAGAATTCTTTATTATGAACACTTATTTATGTTTCTTAGCCTTCCAAAAGTTTGACATTTTAAGCTTAATATCTTATAATCAATTCTGTAAGCAACTTTTCACTTTTTCCTTTTTTATTAATTAATACATATGATAAAATAATTAAAATTATAATAAGAACCGATGTAAAAGAGAAAATTTTAATTTGAAATGAATTCAGTATCTTCAAATAATTATCTTGATTTAATTTAAGATTTAAAGTCAAAGTTTTGTTATATAAAAAATCTGTTTCATCTAAAAATATTTTAATTATATAATCTTGATTTTTTTGAGTAAAGTTAAACGAATCTTGAGAAATTAAAACTTCCAAAAACCCAAATTTATCTGTTATATATTCGTCGATAAAAATTAATGATTTGTTATCATAAATCTTTATGAATAAATTATAATTGACCAAACTTATTTCCGATTGATTCAGGGAATAATAACAACGTAATTTTATTTCTAAATCTTCACAATCTTCTAGGTAATTCTTAAATTTTATGATTTCTATAGTTGGTTCATTTTTGTCAACGTATATTTCATAATTAAATCTTGAATTATTATATAAATTGTTATCGGTTATTGAAAGTATTAAAAAATTCTGCCCAATTTTTAAATCTGTAGATGAAATCAAATGAAGGTTAATTTCTCCTAATGTATTTGTCGTGTAATTACATTGATTTATTATAATGTCATTATTAGAGATCCTCAATTGTATAGACTGATTAATTAAATATTGATTATTTTCTGAAGTTGTATCATAAAATTTAGCTATTAAATCTAAATCTTCACCCATTTTTATCTCATCTTTATATCCAATTAAGTCGCATGAGATATTTCTTTTTATCACCTGAATTTCTATAGTTTCAGGGTAATAATACATATCACCACTAGTATCTTTATAACAAAAAAACACAAAAAACTTAACATAGAGTATATAGGAAGAATTTAATATTTCTAAATTAAAGTTATCGATATCCACAGTCCAATTTTTTTCATAAATGCCAATTTGGTAATATTTTGAAGAATTCCAAACTAACTGTTCAAATTTATCTATTATATGAATTTGAACATAAGCAATTTCATTCACAACGTCATAATTCAATTCCCAAGATGCATTTATTTTGATTAAGTCATCGTTATAATATTCTACTTTATTAGTATTTAAATTAAATAAATTATAGTCAAATGCATGTACAGAATTGCATACACTTAGAACTTCTACTATTATTAAAATTGAGATAATAATAGCATAGGTTTTTTTTTTCACACCTTTTTTTTCTAGTTTTTTCTATAAAAACTCAAATAATTCCAAAAAAATTTATTTTACCAAATATTTAATTTTAAATAAGAAAAGACTGTTAGATGGAATTAAGATGGGTAAAGTACGAACTATTTTAATTAAAAATGTTTCAAAAGAATTAATAAACAAATATCCAAACGTATTCACAACTGATTTTGAATTAAATAAAAGACTATTAGATAAATATCTTGAAATAGATTCAAAACACCTAAGGAACAGAATATCTGGATATATTGTAAATTTATTAAAAATTCGTGAAGAAGAATAAACTAAATAAAGTGGAAACCTTCTTTATACATTTTAAATAAGAATAACCAAAAAAAAGGATAAAAATGGATGAGAATATCAAAAAAATGGCAGATCTTCTCAGATCTGGAAGCACCATGTTAAATAAAGCTTGTCCAGTTTGTAATAATCCAATTTTTCGTAATAAAGATGGAAATACTTTTTGTCCAACCTGTAATAGGAAAGTTCTAATTGTTAAGGATGAAGTTTATAAAGAGAATAAAATTGAAGAGGGTAAAAAAATCCATAATGAACAAGAAAAAATTCTCAATAACAGAAACACTGAGTTATTCGATTCATTACAAGATATAATATTGGAAAAAATTGATATAACTACTAAAAAGTTGAAGAATGAAACGCATCCACAGATAATTGAAAGGTACACTATAATTTTATTAAATTGTCTGAAAATCCTTAAAAAAATCCCGATCAATAGAGAATAATAATTACATATTGTCTATGATACTAATCTTTGTGAATTTATAATCTATCATTAAATTTAAAAAGCTAATAATCCCAATAGTTTAATGCTTCTGCCGGGATTCGAACCCGGGTCCCGAGGGTGAGAGCCTCGTATGCCTAATCCTAATCATAGTTTAATACAAACTACAACAGATTGACCGTGCTACACTACAGAAGCAGAACTTAAGTATTTTATACTATAACGCTAATAATATTAAATTTATATAATTTAAAAATTTAATACAATCAAAATTATTTATACATTTTAACAAATCATTATAGAAATAATAAATGAAATTCAGAATAATTCTATCTGAATTTCAATTTAATATAGAGAAATTCAATTAATTCATAAATAAGGGTTTTAAAAGATTTACATAGTGGTCTCTGATCGAATATTCCGCAATTTTGGTGGCTTGGGAAATAATTTTCTGTGTAAGGATTGTTTTTTGATTAAATTCTTTAGCTAATAATTTGTCTGCTAAATAAATTATCGCTCCAGTTAAAATAAAAGGATTTCTTCCACCTCTTTGCCATAAGTGTAATTCTTTTAGGATTTCACGACATTTTATTATTAATTTATTTTGAAATTCGCTTTCAGACCATTTAACTCCTTTTTTCATTAAACGTTCTTTTAATAATTTATGTTTTATTACTTCATAAACTAATCTGATTAGATAGTCTTCACTTTTATGAGGTGTTGTATCATCATTTAAATGGCGTTTATACCTTATCCCGTCCCGTAAAATTAATCGAGGGTTTACTCGATGTCCAAAATTTTGAAAAGCTTTTGAAATTTCATTAATTGTAATAGGGGCATTATGAAACTCTTTTCTAGCAGCGAAAAAAATACAAAATGCAATAAGTGAAATATTATTAATTACTTTCTCTTCAGATTTAGAAATTTTTTTATAGAAATAAGCAGCATTATTTCTTATATTTTTATTAAGATTAAGATATAATGTAATTTTGTTTAAAATATTAAAAACTCTGTATTCTGTCTCATGATTTTTAATACGTAAAAATTGAGCATAATTTTTTTTTAATCTCCTAAATAATTTTTGGTCTACTGGAGATAAAAGTTTCCCGTTTTTATCTTTTAAATATCTGGATTTTTCATAATCAATAAATGAACCTAGCCCCCCTATAAAGTCTGTTCGTTCTCCCAAGGCGACATATTGTTTGTGCAAGCTATTTTTGTTTTTTAAATCAGTAAAGATAAAAGTTGATTCTTTAAAAAAATTAGTAATTACTAACCCGCATTCCTTACATATTTTTTCGAAGCTATTTACAATTACTTTTCCTTTACATTCAGGGCATATATTATTTTCTTCTTTGTAATTTTCAATTGAGCTAATCTTCATCACTTTTATGTATTCACTTTAACTTTAAGATTACAAGCTTGTTTTAAATTGATTTTGGATAACAAAAGTGCATCTTGTATGAGTACCTTTTCAATCAAATGAAATAATATTATTTAGAGTAAGAGAGAGAAGATTAAAAGTAAAAAAAGTAGTAATTTAAAAGCTTCAGTTTAGAGCTATTTTAGTCTAATATATGAATATAGAAAATAAAAATTGCTTCTTAATGAACCTGAATTGCCATGAACCAGATATATAATAATATAGATGAAATTAAAAATATATCCACCAGTAATTGCGAAATTTTGGAGAATATTATCCAAAAAATTGAGAAAAAAGTAAAAGGAAGACGAAAAATCATGTACTCTGATGTCATAAATTTAATTATTAGAGAAGGACATATGGGAGAAAACTATTGCAAATTAATTTTGTGGTGTAATTATAAAATTAGACTTGGAAAAACATATATAGAGGTTGAATAAACAATTATCGCTTTTTTAAAAAAAAAAAAAGAGACTTGTTTATATAACAATTAGGGTAGACAAAAAGTTAAAATATCACAAAGGAATTATAAATACTAAATTATAATAATACCTATTAATATATTTTAATAAA
>JBHLNW010000080.1:0-16822 GCA_048941185.1 Promethearchaeota archaeon | reverse complement strand
CGGTCGACCTTAGAATTTTCAAATCCTATATATAATTGAACTATTTCATCTCCCGCTACTTTTCCAGTATTTTTTACATCCACGGTGGCTATTACTTTACCATCTTTAACATTTGATTGCAAATTGCTATAATTAAAAGTTGTATAGCTCAATCCAAAACCAAATGGAAAGGCTGGTTCCAAACCTTTCTTGTCAAAAAGAGTGTACCCATGATAATATCCATATTCAATTTCATCCGCATTTTTATCAAAAAACGGTAAATCATTAGGATTTCTAGGAATTGTAAAAGGAAGTTTTCCACCGGGATTAACCTCACCAAAGAGTATTCTTGCTAAAGCATTACCTCCTTCTACACCGGAATACCAAGCCATTAATATAGCAGGTACTTGATCTTTCCATTCTTCCATTATAATTGCGCTACCACCAATCAAGACAACTATACAATTTTTATTTTCAGAAGCAACGGCTTTAATTAATTCAATATCATTATCGTGTAATGAAAGATTATCTCGATCCCCACCAATTCTTAATTCCTTAATATATTCTCCTTCATCCCTCCAATTCAACCCAACTACGATAATTGATACATCTGTTTCTTTAGCAATTTCTTTCGCACGACCAAGATTTTTTCCATTATCACTGATTATTTCTATAGAATCTCCCAAGTAATTCGCAATACCATTTAGAGGGGTGCTAACTTCTTTAATTGATACACTGCTACTACCATAGTCTCCAACATTTTTTACCTTAGCGTATTTTCCAAAAATTGCCATTTTCTTAATTTTGTTTTTATCCAAAGGCATAATTTTATTATTATTTTTAATAAGAACCATGCTTTTTTCTGCAGCTTCTAAGGCCACTTTATAGTGTTCTTCACATCCGATTAGATCCTGACCATATTCCTGCGGATCTTCTCTTGTAGTATAATTAAGAATTGTTCTCATTACACGCTTCGCTGCCTCCTCTATCATATCTCCTGTAATTCCACCTTTGTCTAAAGCATTCTTAATTCTTTTATATTTGTAATATTTTGCTCGAGGCATTTCAACATCTAATCCTCCAGTCACTCCCCCAACAGTGTTTTTTACCCCATACATCCAATCAGAATGGACAAATCCCATGAAACCCCATTCCCCTTTTAAAATCTCACGCAATAAGTAATCATTATGTCCACAGTACTTACCACGAAATTTATTATATGCACTCATTATAGTCGCACATCCCTCATCAACACATCGTTTGAAATGAGGAAGATATACTTCACGTAGAGTTCGCTCATCCATTCTAACATTTACTTTGAATCGAGCTTTTTCAATGCTATTTGCTACATAATGTTTAGCAGTTGCCATGACATTATGCTTTTGTACACCCCGGGTTAAGGCAGCTCCGAATTCTCCAATTAAAAATGGATCCTCTCCATAGGTTTCCTGAGCTCTACCCCACGCAGGATGACGCAATAGATTGATACATACTCCTCCAAAAAGATTACCACCATGGGCTCGTGTTTCTCTCCCAATTACATTCCCAATTTGTTCTTCTAAATCAAGATCCCAAGATGCTCCTCGCGCCATTGAGACGGGAAAACAAGTAGAACCAGGTATAACAACTCCTCGTGGTCCATCAGTAAACTCAAAAGAAGGAATATTAAACCTCTTAGAACCTGCTCCATCATATGTCCGTTTTCCTACACCTCTATCTTCTATCACTTTAAATAGGTATCTTTTTCCTTTCATTTGGTTGACTTTCTCTTCCAAACTCATCTGTGTAAGCACATTATCGACATAATCTTCAATTTCTTTTTCATTCATATTTTTCTTAATAGTACTCAACCAAAATACCCCTAATTAAAAAGGTAATTTTAAACTTAATAAAAAAAAAATAAGATTAAAAGTAAATTTTACTTTTTTAGAATTTTAAAGAGATATTCCTAGATCTGATAAACTAAAGATTATTGAGATTACCAGCCAAGTTAAGAAAAATATAATTCCTATTAATGAAATAATTTTTCCTCTGTTGTTATATTTATTTTTCTGTTCAGTTCGTATTGATCCTCGTGCTATTATGAATGTTATAAATGATATTGGGAAGAATAGAAATCCAAAGAACGACATTTTATATGCAAATTTTGAATCACCAAGCTTATCATGAGCTATCTCATCTTTTTCTATAATGTTCAACCATTCAGCATTATAAAAAGCTTCTTCAACATTTAATTGTCCAGATTTCCACCATTTATCTTTTACTTTCCTAGCTGGAATGATCTGAGCAGCAATTGTACCCATTGTCCATTCTAAGCTACCTTTATATTTTGCTCTTTCCCAGAGTAGTAATAGTCCATGTAAGATTAAGAATGTAATAGCCATTGTCAGAAATGTACCAGCCCAATCAAGTGGTAAATAAGGTGTGCCATATATCAATGTTGAGATTAAAAACCATATAAACAAATATATCCATTGGAGGTTATACATAGTAAATGCTACAAATCCAAATCGGCGGAAAAACCGTGTTTTATCTGCGAATTTTTTACCACGGCCTCGAAACTCAACTACACGAACTACTACCATTATAAGACAAATGGCTGCTCCATTTAAGCTTAAAAATTGAAATAACCATCCTAAAACTGGCAATATGGAACTAGGAATATCAGGATTTTCGGGAACCCAGTTTCGATGGAATGCAAGACCTTTATATAGGTTTAAAGCAGCATCAATGTTAACTTCAACCATTAAAAGAATCAGATTTATAGCGAGACCAATAGAGCCTATTAAAAACATGATAAAGCCAATCTTCATTGTTCTTTTTGGCAGGTTTAACCATTTTTCGCGAACTACTTCCCTAGGTTGGGCTAGAATTATACCGAGGATACTTCCCATAAATGAAACCGCAAGATAAGGAAATAATGGTTCTTCTTTACCCGCGATAGCAGCAAAAAAGAAATGAGTAATAAATTTCCACCATTCCGACACTCCCAAGAATGGATATTGAACATCAACAGGATTACCATTTATAGGATTAATTAGCCAATCAGCCCATGGATACCCTGGAATTGCTAGATCCACTAACCACCACATGAGTGGAGTTAGAGCTACTATAACTACGATTAATATAATATAAATTTTCAATAACTTTTTGGGATTTTTCCAACCACCCTTTCTTGAAAGAATACCTTGAACAATACCATTAAGGATAATGCACCATGCAATTGTATGTATAGTTTCAAAATGATAACCGCGATAAAGAATTGGTGACCAATCCCACCCAGAAACATCATTCAATGATCTCATAAGATTTGGAATTATACCATGAATTCCGAGGATACTTTCAGATATCATAGCAAAAATTAATAATAAAACCCCACCCATTATTTGTCTAATAATTAAATCCTTCACGCTTTTTCCTGCTTGTAAGTGTCTATACATACTAATCATGTTACCTATTGCTGAAACCATTAAGAAGAAGCCAGCTAATCCTCCTAAAAATGGCAAAATGATAAATGCTACTATATTTACCATAGGAATATCATTTATTTGGGCGAGCATCCCATTAATATCTAATACATGAAGAATAACATGTAAAAAAATCATCAGTACAATTGCAATACCACGCAAGAAATCTATACTAGCAAATCGTCTCATTTTGAATCATTTCATAATTTTTTTATTATTAATTAAAGTGTTATAGTTAGATAGAGATGTCCTTATATTTATTCTTTTAAACTTGAATTTTTGATGTCTATTTGAAAATATTTTTAATAGACTCAAATAAATAGTATTTTATGAGTAATCATAATAAAAAAGTAGCATTAGTGACTGGAAGCACGCATGGAATAGGCGAAGAAATTATTTTAGAACTCGCCAAAATTGACTTTTCAGTTGTTATTAATGGTGCTTCAACTAACGAACTTTCAGAAGATTATAAAAGTAAATTAAGAGGTATTTTTAAAGAGAATTTAGCTGATAGATATGTGTACATTCAAGCTAATATAGGTAAAAATGAGGATCGAAAGAAAATAATAGAAACAATTAAAAATAAATTCAATCGAATAGATGTTTTAATAAATAATGCTGGTGTTGGACCTATTAAGCGAGGAGAAATCTTAGAGATGACAGAAGAATCATATGATAGAGTAATGGAAATTAATCTTAAGGGTCCTTTCTTCTTAACTCAAGCTATTACAAAATGGATGATTAAATTAAAAAAGATTATAAAAAATGATTATCAGCCATATATCATAAATATATCTTCTATAAATAGGTATACAGTCTCACTTAATCGAGGTGAATATTGTATATCAAAGGCAGGGATGACAATGATGACAAAGTTATATGCCGTAAGATTGGCTGAATATGGAATCCCAGTATTTGAAATTTCACCTGGAATTATAGATACACCTTTAACAAAGCCGAGATACGAAACATATGACAGGCTTATTAACGATGGCATTACTCCAATTAAAAGATGGGGTAAACCTATTGATATTGCTAAACCAATAATTGCTATTATAAGTGGTTTAATTCCCTTTTCAACTGGATCTGTTTTAGATATAGACGGTGGATTTCATATACACCGACTATAAAAAATTGAGGTTAATTATGAAAGAATTGAATGAAAATCAGTTTGAAATAAAGGAATATAATTCAATTGTCGTCGGGTCTGGTGCCGCTGGATTAAACTGCGCTCTTCATTTAGTAATGGAGGGAATCCCACCAAATGAAGTTGCTATTGTTACTGAGAATTTAGGTGGTGGAACTTCCTTTAATGCCGGCTCAGACAAGCAAACTTATTATAAATTATCAATTTATGGAGACCAAGCCGATTCTCCCTATGATTTAGCAAAAGATCTCTGTGCTGGGGGTGCCATGCACGGTGATATTGCCTTAATTGAAGCAACAAATTCTGTAAGAGAATTTTTTCATTTGGTTCAACTTGGTGTCCCATTTCCTTATGATGAATATGGAGGTTTTGTAGGATACAAAACAGATAATGATCCAAGGCAAAGGGCTACTTCAATTGGACCTTTTACGTCCCAAAAAATGGGACAATGCCTACTAAACGTCGTCCAGAAAAAGAATATACAGATTTATAATAAACATTATGCTGTGAAAGTAATTATTGATGATACAACTGAAAATCCAAAAGCAATTGGTTTGATTTGTATAGATATTGAAAAATTATCCAAAAGTAAAAATCTTGAGAATTTTCTCAATGCTCTAAGGATATTCAAAGCTAGAAACGTAATCCTCGCCACTGGAGGTCCTGCAATTTTATATGAGAATTCGGTATACCCCATATCTCAAAAAGGTTCAACAAGTTTAGCAATTGAGGCAAGTTGTCAACTACAAAATTTAACTGAATCCCAATTTGGATTAGCTTCAATTAAATTCCGTTGGAATCTATCTGGGTCATATCAACAAGTAATTCCAAGATACTTTTCAATAGATGAAGCTAAAAACGAAAGAGAATTCTTAAATGACCTATTTCCCTCTTTTGAAAAACTATCCAGAGCTATTTTTTTAAAAGGATATCAATGGCCCTTTAATTCAACATTAATAGACGGTTTTGGATCTTCTTTAATCGATCTTGCAGTTTTTCATGAAACAGTAATTTTGAAGAGAAAAGTCTATTTAGATTATACAAGAAATCCAAGCAATTTTCATATTGATAAATTGCACAATATAGCAAGAGAATATTTGACTAAATCTAATGCCTTAGGAGATACCCCGATTGATAGACTGAAGAAATTAAATCAGGAAGCGATTAATGTATATCATAATCAAGGGATTGATATTATATCAGAACCTCTAGAAATTGCATTATGTAATCAGCATCTCAATGGTGGAATATCATGCAATAAGTGGTGGGAGTCAACTACAGTTAATAATCTTTTTGCTATAGGTGAAATCAACGGGAGTCATGGCATACACAGACCGGGAGGGTCAGCATTGAACGCTGGGCAAGTAGGAGGATTGAGAGCTTCTCAAAAAATAGCTCATACAGAATATAGACATATGTTGAAAAACCATAAAAAATTCTATGATATGCTTAAAACAGAAATAAACAATATGAAAAATCAAATATCTAAATTGTTAAGTAATATAATGGAAAATTACTTAGTTCCAAATGAATTATTAAATCAGATCCAAAAGCGAACGTCGGAATATGCGACAATTGTCCGTCCTTTAAGAAATCTCGAGTCAGAAATATTCATGATTCAGAAGCAACTAGAAGATATAGCTAATTTGATAAAAATAAAGAATAACTCAGAAATTATTGAATTTTTCTGCGTAAAAGATGCTCTCCTCACTCAATTATTCTTTTTAAAAGCCATTTTAAACTATCATGTGTTATATGGAAGAAGTAGAGGTTCATACTTAATTCTAAGAGAAAAATTAAATCCTTCAATCTCAGAAATCTATATTGTACCTCCCGGATATCTTAAAGATCATAAATTCATTTACAATAAATTGGATTTATCAAAAAAAATTCAGACTTTGCAATGGAAAAATGGACAAATTATTATCGAATGGGATAATGTAAGAGAGATTCCTAATGAATTTGGATGGTTTGAAAATGTATGGAAAGATTTTTTGAATAGAAAGTCATTCGATCAGAAATAGATCCTAATTTTATTTAAATTTTGGAAAGAAGCGACCTGTTTTGCTTAAATATTTTTCATATACATTTCCAAATTTATTTTTTAAAGCGTTCTCCTCTCTTTTAGCTTGAGATCTTAAACCAAACCACGATAAAAACCCTAAAAGAGATATCCATAGACCTGTTGCTAAAAAGAAAAATATCACCAAAATTGCTTTTGCAGTATACATAGGATGTCTAATGAATTTATAAGGACCCCCTGTTGCTAACACATAATTTCTCTTCATAGATCTATATGCTGGAGTATAATTAACATTGTACGAAAAAACTGCCACACCCCATCCATCTTGTATCCAAATACCAATAATCCCCATCCAATTAAGCCATCTTGGAAAATTAAAAGCAAGATATTGCCCTAGGACATCCCAAAAATTAAATAAACAAATAAAAACTACAAAAAAATTCAAAAATGAAATAAGCCCCATACCTATAAGTAGAAATAAATTATACCCAGATTTGATGATTTCATCATTTTTTTCATCTTCAAACATTATTGCACCTTTAGGTAAACTGTTACCACGCTTTAATTTGATAATATACAGAAAAATTAAGGAAACAAGCCACCCACCCAAAATCGCAAAAAGAAGCTCTAAACGATCTAACATATAAATTCTACAAATTATTTTTCGTCATATATAATTTCTCATTAATCTTAAAAGAACGTTTATTATTCAAATACCCATGGATTACAATCAATATTGAAATATGTATAATCATTTTATTGATGATAATAATAGTAATCTCATCTTATACAATATTGACATCATATTTATTATAGTATTATCATTTCAAATCCTATAAGACTATAATCTATTTAGTTGAGTCAAAAATTATGATGGAAGGAAAGATATGTTTGATAACTGGAGCAAATTCTGGTATCGGTAAAGAAACTGCAAAGGCTTTAGCAAAAATGAATGCTACAGTAGTAATGCTTTGTATTAATAAAGAACGTGGAGAGAAAGCACAAAAACAAATCATCAACCAAACTGGAAATAAAAATGTGGATTTAATTTTATGTGATTTATCATCTCCAGTTTCAATTCGCAAATTTGTTTCAGAATTCAAAAATAAATATCAAAATTTACATGTATTGATAAACAACGCGGGAGTTATGCTTAAGAAACGGACCTTATCGGTTGATGGGTTTGACGTGAATTTCGCTGTACATTTATTTGGCCCCTTTCTATTAACCAATTTATTGCTTGATCTTTTAAAAAGGAGCGCTCCAAGCCGTATAATTAATGTTGCTTCAGCAGCACATAAAAGAGCCAAAATTGATTTTGAAGATCTTCAGAGCAAAAGCAATAAATATAGTCTATTTAGAGTATATGGAATATCAAAATTAGGCACTGTATTATTTACCTATGAACTAAGCAGAAAATTAGAAGGAACTGGAGTTACCGCTAATGCTGTTCATCCTGGATTAGTGAATACTAATCTTGGTCGAGATCAATCTAAATTTAGCCAATGGTTTGCAAGGAAATTTTTCAAAAGTCCAGAAGAGGGCGCAGAAACTTCAATATATTTAGCAAGTTCTCCAGAAGTCGAAGGTATCACAGGAAAATATTTTATAGATAAAGAACCAAGACTTTCTTCAGAAGAATCTTACAATGAAGAATATGCTAAACGACTATGGGAGATTTGTGAAGAAATGACAGGTATGAAATCTTCATAATTTTGTTTATTAATCTTTTTTCTTTTTTTATAATCATTACTAATTTATTTTTTTTGATTGATCATGTTTCATTGTATATCAGATTCAATAAAGAACAGAATGCAATATTTAGAAGATTTAGATGAAAAGGATAGAATAGATGGAACACCTAGAATGGAACGCCTACGACAAATTCCTCCAGAAACGGGTAAATTTGTGTCAATTTTGGCTGCTAGTGCCCCAAAAGGAGACTTTTTAGAAATTGGTACAAGTGCGGGGTATTCTGCTCTTTGGATAGCTCTTGCATGTAAACTCAATAATAACAAATTAATCACATTTGAAATTTTAAAAGAGAAAGCAAAGTTAGCATTGGAGACATTTGAATTAGCAAAAGTCGAAGATGTTATTGAATTAATTGAAGGTGATGCGAGAGATTATATTCCCAATTATAAGAATATATCATTTTGCTTTTTAGATGCAGAAAAAGAAGTTTACGAAGATTGTTATGATTTATTGATTCCTAATATGGTTAAAGGTGGGATTCTTGTTGCGGACAATGCTATCAATCATTATAAGACTCTAAAACCTATGTTGGATAAAGCTTTAGCTGATGAACGAGTTGATGCCTTAATAGTCCCCATTGGAAAAGGGGAACTAATATGTAGAAAAATCTAAGACTAATATTCAAATACCTTTTGAGATTTTAAAGCCTTCACTTAACCAATAAACAACGGCTTCTTTAAGCTTTTGGGGAAATTTATCAATTTCCAATTTGGGTATTAATTTTGGAAGAACTTCATCAATCATATAAGGGATATTATCCAAATCATTGATATTTTCCTCAAAGAACTCCCACCATGTATTCAAATTATTAATAGATTCTTCTAATATTGTTTTCGCTTCATTTCCATAAATCAAACCAAAATGTGACAAACTTATTGTCTTATAATCTATTCTTTTTAATATTTCAACAGATTTAAGAAAACTGTTCTTATCCCAATATGGAGGATAAAAAGGTGGGATAAAAATGGCGTCTGAAACTTTATCACCAAGAGCATCTCCTACAAAAAGATTTTTATTCTTCTCATCTAATATAGAGATTTGATCAGTCATATGACCTTGCATTTGAAAAATCTTTAATGTCATTCCGTTAAGATCAACAATATCACCATCTTTTAGAGGTATTATATCTTCTTCAATATTGTTAAAAGGTCCTGTTCTAAAAATTTCGTTATAAGATTGATCTCTTAAGTTTGGGATGGCATCCACTGAAGCATATATTTTAATTTCTTTTCCCTCTTTTTTGGCCCTTTGGCTTAAAAAAGGAATTGCTTGACAATGATCCCAATGAGAATGAGTTAATAAAATCACATCTGGAGGGAAAGCATTTAGCTCTTTTAATTGTCTAAGGATTTTTCGAGCTTCGGTATGAGTACCTGCATCAATTAAACATTTCTTTCCACTTTCAATTAGATATATAGCAGTGATTTTGGGAACACCAAACATTTTTATATCAATGAGGGTTGTATCATCATTTATTTTTCCTTCTTCTCTTATAGCAGTCATTAAATCAACTTCGTTTTTAATTAGTTTTGATAATTTTAAATCTTAATTTAAAATTTTCGATATGATTTTTATTAAGAACTTGGTTTAATAATATCTTCTCCAAAGAATATCTACTTTGTTACGGATTATACTTTACAATGGACACCACTCTGTGATACAAAGCTTTAAATATATTGTTTCATATTGATAAAATAGGACTTAAGAAAGTCCTAAATGAATAAAAATAACAGATTTCAAAATATATTAATTAGTTCAATTTAGGTTTGATTAAATATGGAAAAAGAGTCTATGTTTATAATTGGAACAATTTCATTGACGGTATCCATTATTTTGAGCAGATTTTTCCCTGAATGGCCAGTAATCAGCTTCCTTGAAGGTGTTTTTACAGGAATTTCTGTACCAATGAATCTTGGGTTCTTAATAAAATATCGAATTGAAAAAAATAATTTAAATGAAACAAATTCAATCACGAGGTAATTAATTTGGAGAATAATAATAAATGCGGGATATGTATAGTTGGTATAATCTTTGCTCTATTAGAAATTTTTATAGTTGTTGGGGAAAGTCTTGGATTGATTAGTTATTACCTGAATTTCGATTCATTCCTTTTCATAATTTTTCTTGTATTCATTGTCTCTTATGAAAATAAAAATCGAAAGAATAATGCAAATTTTAAAGGAAAATATCCGAAGGTATCAAAAAATGGTTCTAGTTAAAGAAAAAAATGGAAAATTTTTAAATTTCTTCACAGCATCGATGGTAGTTGGAGTCGGAGGATTATTATTAAGTTTTTTAACTATTATAGTCTCATCAATTATTGTAATTGCAGAACTTCCTTTACCCTTTGATTATATTATAACAAATCTTTTAATAGCGTTTATTTCTCAAATTATAGGGGCTTGTATTGTTTATTTTGTACTTATTCCTCTATTTAAAGCTAAAAATACGGAATTTCATCGGTTAACGGCTTTAAATTCATTGAGAACAATACTCCTTATCTGTAGTACTTTTACACTTGTCGCTAGTATAAATTTCGGGTTAATATTTATTTTTAGGTTAATTGGGGTAATCCCTCAAAATGGATATGCGAATATTCTATTAAATTCAGGGCATTTAGCAAATTCTTTGAATATCGTGATATATTATCTTCCACTCACAATTGGAGCAGCAGTATATGAGGAATTACTCTATCGTAGATTATTAATCCCTTTATTAGAACAACGAGGAATGGGTTCATCACCTGCAATATTATCTTCAAGTCTTTTATTTGCTCTCGCTCACTTACCGGATGATATAGTAAGCGCAAATCCTACTGGGACTATAATACATATATCGGCTGTCTTTTTAATTGGGATTTCCTTAGGATTAATTTATGTCCTTACCCGAAACATATTTTATTCTATGATAATTCACGGAGTACTAAATTTCATATCTTTTTCAGGCCCTTTAGTAACACTGATATCTAATGGAGTATTAACCCTAACCTATTATGTAATTTATTGGACTATTTTCATTGTAGGCCTTGGTGTACTAACTTTTGGGTTTTGGCAGTTCTTTAGACAACGGGATTCAGAATGGGTTAACCTCGTAAGGGAAAAAAACACGAATTCCATATTAAATGGTTTTTTTGGCTTTTTAATTATCGGGATAATTAGTCTTTTTATTCCTTTATTAATCCAGACTATAGTTGTAATCTTAGAGATCGCAGTTTATAGTGTTTTACTGTACTTTATTGTTCTAATAATATGTTTTGGTTCATTTATTGTTCTTTTTATATGGTTAGGAACTAGAACAATCTACAAATCAAAAAATAACTTAATTAAAATTTAAAATAGAAAAAGAGTAAAAAAAATAAAAAAATGGAGGTAATAAAATTTGAGTAAATCACAAGCAATCGCAACTCAGAATCTTACTAAAAGCTTTGGTAATATTCTTGCTGTCAATAAGATAAATCTCAATATTCCCTATGGAAAAACATATGGATTGTTGGGACCAAATGGAGCTGGAAAAACTACAACTGTAAGAATGCTTAATGCAATTATATCAAAAACTTCAGGAAACGCTTCAGTTGGAGGATATGATATTGTAACTGAAAGTCAGAAAGTTAAAATGATATGTGGTTTTTTACCAGAATCTCCTGGATTATATTCCAAATTAACTGCTAGAGAATTCTTAGAATTTATTGGAGAGTTATATTATTTACCAAAAGATATAATTTTCAACAGGATAAATGAATTAATAGAGTTATTTAATTTGGAAGGCAGAGAAAATGATCTATTAGAAAGCTATTCAAGAGGAATGAAACAAAAAGTCTGTTTATGTGCTGCCTTGATCCAAGATCCTGAAATATTATTTTTGGATGAGCCTACATCGAATTTAGATCCTGCTGCTGCAAGAATGGTAAAAGATTTAATTTCTCAACTAGCTAAGAAAGCAGATAAAACAATTTTTATTTGTACCCACCTTCTTGATACAGCAGAAGAATTATGTGATATAATTGGTATTATAGTTGATGGTGAACTAAAGATCGAAGGCACTCTAAAAGAAATTATTGAATCTGTTGGAGCCAAGGATTTAGAAGATGCATATTTAAAAATAACTGGTGCTTCTCATATCGAAGATTTACTTGGCTGGCGAGAAGACAATTCTAATAATCAGAAAATGCAAAAAAGAGAAAAAAAGAAAAAGAAAAAGACTAAATCGAGGTAATTTTAAAATGACAGTTCTAGAAACTGAAGAAATAATCGACACATCCTTAACTGAAAAGAGAGAGAAGGAATTAACTAAATTTCCAAACCAAAAGAAAAGTTTATGGAAAGTAGTGGCAAAGAACGAGATAAGGATAAGGACAAGTAGTGTTCGAAATCATCGAAGTCTATTTTTCATTGGGCTATATTCAGTTCTATTCATATGGGCTATCATAATTGCTCCTTATCTATTCGATTTATTTATGCCAACTTTAGAAGCTCAATTTTCCACAATATACAAACCTGTCATAGGTCTTATCATCGAATCAATAATGATGACTTTGTTCTTAGTATTTGTTATATACCCTTTGAATAATGTATATAAAGAAAATGAAACTGGCTCCAAAGAAACCTTATTGGCAACACCAGTTAAAGCAAATGATATATTTTTAGGGGAATTTATTGGCAAATCTCCAATCTATTCAACTGCAATCTTAATTGTCGCTCCAATCATCCTAGGATTGATAAATCCTATCATTGATTTAACTATTATTCAGTATATTATAATATATGGAACGGTTTTTGGGCATGTATATTTTGCTAATCTTATAGGCTCTGTCATATCAAGTTGGCTTGAACATAAAATATCAAAAAGTGAAAAAGTAAGGGATCTAGGAAAAGCTTTGATATGGATTTTTACAATTATAATGGTTGCTATCATGTATGCAGTAATATTTTTCCTTAATTTCTTATTAGAACACCCTGAATTAAAAAATTGGCTAGCAGTTTATCCTTCATTCTGGTTTTCAAATATTATTCTTTACATTATAGATCCGGCTTTACTTAGTACGTTCATTTTAAATATATGGATAAGTATTATATTGGCTGTTGGTATCCCGATTCTTACTTTATACGTTTCATATAGAAAAGCTGAATTGTTTTATACTTTTGAAGGAAATATCGAAAAACGCAATGTTACGATCATTGAACATGAAAATCCATTTTATATATTTATAAGGAAAATCTCTGGTCGTAAATGGGGAGGTCTAGTTGTTCTGCAATTAAAAAGGTTTTTCAGAAAAAAAGCTAATATTGCGCGAGTTGCTTATGTAGTAGGACTTCTAGGATTTATGAGTTGGTTTATTTCTAGAATGGTTGAGGATGCATTTATGATAATCTTCAGCTCCACTATATTAATTGCTATAGGAGGTGGAATAGGAAGCATAATTGTAGGACATCTTGCCTTTATTGACTCAAAGGATTTAATATGGGTCTATAAGCGCTCTCCAAGGGGTATAAAAGCGATTGTATACTCATATCTGCTAATGATGTTCATTTTCAACATTTTTATAGCAACTTTTGTAACGACAATGTTAGTTATATTTTCCAATATTGATATTCTAAATACAGTGATTTTCTTTATTGAATTTTTATTATTTGCTCAGATATCAATGTGTCAGGCTATGGGTCTCCAATGTATTTCTCCCGCATTTGGAGAAAAAGATTCAAGCATGAGAGGAAATGCTATGATCTCAATGCTACTTTTACAACCATTAATGTTTTTTCCTATAGGATCATTGATGTTCTTTAGCCCTAGCAATATTGAAGTAATGAGGTTCATTTTACAATGCCCTATATTTCTTTACAATATCGGAGTAAGTCTTCCCCTACTATATATTGGTATGAAAAAATTGAATAAATTGGAGTAAATCTAGGTTAAAAAATTACATAATTTTCTTTTTTCTTTGCATTATCAATTAAGAAATAATAAAAAATAAATCAAAGGAGAGGAATTAAATGAAAAGGATCTTACTTTTAAGAATCATAATGATTATTGCATTTTCTGCAAGTTTTATAATCCTTCTTATAATATTCTTACAAAGAATATTTTAAGATTTAATATTAAGGTGAAAAAGATAACACATAATATTGATTTAAAGGAAATTGAGAAAAAAACGTGGAGATCGACCCTTGAAGATGGACTTTTAGATATTTACTTTGGTATATTAGTTTTGAGTATTGGTATAGGTATTACACTTGGTGATCTATTACCTGAACCTTTTGATAGTTTGTTACCAATAATTCTTATGATTATTGGTTTAATTTTATTTTTACTCGGAAAAAAATTTATTACTCAACCTCGCTTAGGAGTAGTAAAATTTGGATTTAGACAAAAATCTCGGAAAAGGAAAACAGTTATAGTTTTATCTATTAATTCGATTATTCTCTTAATTCTTTTTATTATCCGACTAATTAACCCGGAATTGGGATTAATTTTACCCGGTTATATTGAAGGATTGATTATAGGATTATTATTTATAACAGTTCCATTATGTTTTGCTGCATATTTCCTGCAATATGAAAGATTATATTATATCGCCGTTTTAGTTGGTTTAAGTTTCTTTTTATCAGATTTATTGTCTATTATTATCCCAGAACCTTTTGATGCACTTGCTGCATTTTCTATTACAAGTAGTGTAATAATTTTCTTAGGAATTATATCTCTAGTTAAATTTTTTCGAAAATATCCATTATCTAAGGAGGAGAATAATTAAATTATGGTTGAAAATATTGATTTGAAGAAAATTGAAAAAAATGTTCTCAAAATTGCTCATAACCATGGCCTTTTTGATTTTATAATTGGCTTTATAGTAATGGGAATGTCTTTTGGACCTATCTTTCGTGAGAGTTTACCTTCACCATACAAATATTTTTTATGGCCATTGACTCTTATAATAATCGCGAGTATATTAATTTTCATTGTATTCAAATACGTCATTCAACCCAGAATAGGAATTGCTAAACCTGGACCATCACTCAAATCAACGGGTAGGAAGCTACTTATTGTTATTCTTGTTCAATTCACGATCCAGCTGATTTTTATCGTTTTATTAATTACAGGAAGTGGTTCTGGAATACAAGTAAGTGGAATATTATTTATATTAATTGTAGGATTATTTTTTATACCTATATTTGCTATTATAGCCTATTTAATGAAATATCCACGATTATATCTAATTGGAATATTAATCTGGTTAGCTATTTTCATCAATGAGCTATTATATGATCCCTTAGATTACAGAATTCGATGGTTTTTATCATTTGGGGTTATAGGATGTATTATTCTTATAATCGGATTAGTAATTTTTATTCGATTTCTTAAAAAATATCCATTACCAAAGGAGGAGATGTCTTAAAAAATGACTGAAGATATTGATTTGAAATCAATTGAAAAAAAAGCATATAGGTCTATATTTGACGATGGTTTATGGGATTTATTTATAGGGTTGATAATTTTAAGTATAGGGAGTGGAACAGCAGTAGGTGCACTTTTCAATTTATCTGAGGTTTGGATTATGATTATTCCAGCTTTAGTATTGAATATAATTGCTTTCTTAATATTCTATTTTGGAAAAAAGTTTATAACAATCCCACGTATAGGATATGTTAAATTTGGTCCAAAACGTAAGTCAAAACAACTAAAACTAAAAATATTTTTAAGTATATTTTTCATAGTAAATTTAATTTTCGCCATTTTGCCTTTTACAAGCTTAATCAGAAACATACCGCTTGAATCTTTTTATATAACACTAATATTAGGGATATGCTTTATTACATTTCCTTTTTGTATCACAGCTTATTTTTTAGATTTTACAAGGTTGTATTATTATGCTTTTTTGGCAGGGATGGGACTATTTTTAACAGATTTGATTAATCCAATCGTAGGATCTCCTCTGGATAGCATTCTTACATTTGGTTCCATTGGAGCTGGAATTGTAGTAATAGGTTTATATTATTTTATTTGGTTTTTAAGAAAATATCCCATATCAAAATAGGTGGTTGTATTTGGCGAAGAAGAAAGCGGAGTCAGACGATATTATCCAACCTCTCACCGATATTGACAAGGTTATTCATGAACCAGCAAGGTTGATGATAATGTCATACCTATATGTTGTCGAGAGTGCTGATTTTGTTTTCTTGAGAAACCAAACTGGACTTACAGATGGAAATTTATCATCCCATCTAAATAAGCTTGAATCTGTTGGATATGTGGATATAGAGAAAAAATTCAAAGGAAAAAAACCTCAAACAATACTTAAGCTCAGTAAAGAAGGGAGAAAAGCTTTTGAAGTTTACCGTAAAAAAATGGAACAAGTTTTAACTGGATTGAGTAATAAATAATTCTTCTTTATAATAATTTTAAATAAATACAAAAGAAGGAAATGTACTAATTTAATATTATATTTTAAATTTCATGGAT
>JBHLNW010000079.1:0-17171 GCA_048941185.1 Promethearchaeota archaeon | reverse complement strand
ATCACTGTAATGATTTATATAGTAATTATTACCTATTTTAACGCAACTATTTTCATAAGAAGTTCCAGTTATGGGTTTAGTGTCAATAACTGTAAAATTAATTATTGGTGAAAATATTTGTTCAGTATGCCATAACTCCCCATTTTTAATAATTTCAATATCAACATTCCAATTCGGAATCCAATTTTGTGTCACTGATGCAGATTTAGATTTAAGTGCGACTGGAGCTCCATCTTGGGCAAGAAAGATGTTAATTTTTCTATGATCATTTGAACTATTAGCTATAAATGTTGAACCATCTCCTACATAGGTACCATTTATATTGAATTTAAGAATTGGTCTGCCATGATCTGAATTCGCATAAATTCTTTGATTTTCTAATCCACTAAATACTCCTTCACGAGTAAGATTATTTACATAAACAGCTGTTAATCCACCAGGATATGGATGTTCGTTTCGAGTATGCCATAAACTAAAGGGTCTTTGATGTCCAATGTATGCTCTTGTATGACTTAAACTATGACCAGGATGACCATCATGTTCGTCACTCGATACATACATTGTCATTCGGTATCCCATTGTATAAGCATCTACAATTGAAGAACCATTTGTATAGACTGGAGGATAATCAATAGCACCTACATAATTTAATTCATGTCGTTGTTCAAAAAGAAATTCTCCGTGAACAGAAGATACTTCTGCCATCTTAACATATTTTGGGTTATTATATGTCCAATCTTGAATATATGCCTCCTTTGTTGTATGATGTGGGAGTGCTAATGCCTTTACACCATATTGTAACGTGAAATCATCGAGAATGTTCCATAAAACTTGAGGAGACTTGACAGTAAAATAAGAATCAAGTATAGGTGACTTTAATAATCTATCTCCACTAAAAATACAAACATAATGGCCAGTCCTTACACAAGTCCATTCTATACCGTGGAAGGTAACAAAATTGTTAGGTTCATACCATTTATTAGTAATGCATTCAAGATTGTTGAGTGACCATGGAGCAAATAACATAATCTCACCATGATCGGTTAAAACATTAAAATCTAGACATGCAATGTTTTTAGCATAATAGAAAGAATGATCTGGGGTACCTGTTCCATCAGAGAGTTCTGAATGAGAGTGGAGATCTCCCCATGCAATAAATCGTTCTGATGAACTGAAATTTTTTACTATGATTGGATTACTATAATATACATTTTTAGTAAAGCTATCATTTACTAAAATATAATGAAAACCGGGAGTAGTAATACTAGCTTGGAATACATGCCTTCCATTATCTTTTCCATCCCTAATCTCATAAGCAATATCTGATCCAAATATTTGCCCCGTAAATTTATAAGGATCTGGTAAAATTGCTTGAGTATTGGTGATTAAATCATAATTACTAAGATTGTATGATTCAATAGAAAAATCTACAGTTCCTTTGTATAAAGCACTTAAACGTTCAAAAGGATCCCATACTTCTACTGTAATTTCAAAAGTTTCATTTATATTGGCTATTGTAGGAGCATTGATCCATAAGATTCTTGGATTATTATCAAACATTACGCCCAAATCAATGCTCACAGATGTCCATAACGTAATTGGAATAAAACTAACTATTAATTGAATCGCCCTCCGTTTTTTCTTTGAAAATGTCTCATAAACACGAAACCATTGTACAATTTTTTTAATCGATATATTTTTCCTTTTTAAAAGCTCTAAAATAGTGACGAGTATCGAATAAGTTATAATGAAAATCACAGAAAACCAAATTACAATAGGAAGAGGGGCAACTTCTTTATAAAAATGTACAAAAACAGTAATAAACCCAATCGCAATTGCTAATACAATTCCATTTCGTTTCCACGCTTTGTCTTTTATAAAAAGAAAATACATAATACCAATAAATAAACCAATTACACACCAAAAATACCAAAAAAGTGTAACAATGCCAAACCCGTACACCAATAATCTTGGCAATCGTTTTAAACGAGATCTTTCCCTATTTGATGATATCACTCGATTATTGTCTTGTGTTTTTATTTTTCTCATAAATCAAATTGGATTAAACGCATTATTAAAGATTATTTTTTTATAAAAATCCTCGAAACATTTGTCTAATTAAAATTGCAATTAGTTATCTATTATAAAAAAGAAAATATTAATGATAATTTAAAACAGAATTGCCAACTACACTTGAATGTGGTTTGATTCCCAATAAAGTTAATAGAGTTGGAACCATGTCTGTGGTTTTACAATATTTTAAGTCTAATTTTGGAATCTCAGGTGAACCTCCAATAATAAATGGAACGATCATTGAATCTCTAAGCCCATTATCATGAGAATAAGGTGAAATTCCTGTAGTTTTTCCATGCTCATAATTGAAATAATAATCCCCCAAAGTGGAAACAATTATATCACAAGATCTGGGATTTTTGAAATAGCGTGGAATTTGATCAATTATCATCGGAAAATTAATATGATTAGTCGCTTCTAACCATTCATCTAAAGTGTGAAATTTATCATCCAGCATTCTTGCAGATTTCTCGTTTTCACTATACCCATAAAAATCATTGTCATTAAAAGTATATTTGGTTTGCTGTTCTTTTCCAAAACCTCGATATTCAATCATTCCATGATGCTTTTTTCTACTTTCTTTATTTAGATATTCAATGTGAATTAAACCCTTTTCTGGTTTATTATAATCATCCCTGTAGTACATATATTTAACTCCAGGAATTTCCCATAGAGTATTAAATAAATTCAATTCTTTCTTATTAACTCCAGTTGATTTAAATCTCTGCATCTGCTTAATGGATGGATGATGATGCCATGTTTCTCCTGGAAAATTAAAAAAGCCTACTGAACCAAAGTTGCAATCAAAATCTCCTTTTCCTTTTTCAGGGATATACGCTTTTAATCCTTTTTGTTGAAAGAACGGCTCAAGGTCAATGGTTCTTTTTGCTTTAAAATTACCATGGTCAGAAATTATAGAAATTGCTGTAGAGTCATAGTATCCAGTCTTCTTTAAAGTCGTAATTAAGGTTCCTATAAATTTATCACAGTCAATTATAATATTGATATATTCAGGATTATCAAATCCTTTTTTATGCAATAAATCATCTGATTGGAAAATATAACCAACACTTATTATTGGGACTTCATTATTTGAAAAAAAATTTCTAGGGTGTTCAAATGCATCTGTGATATGTTTAAAGATAGCTTCTACATCAAATACACTTTTTCCAGCAACAAAATACGCTCCCCGAAATAAGAAACAACTAGAACTTAAGACATTTCCTTGTGGTACTTGTTCAAAAATAGTTTTTACATTTTTACCAACATCTTTATTTACTTTTAATAATTGTGCTCTATCTCCATAATTGCGTATAAAAGGTGATTTTTTACTCATTGAGGGAGGATCATTCCGATCTAGCCAATGATACAATGGAACCCCACTTCCCTCCTTAAGAAAATAACCTGAATAAGCACCTGTAACAATGTTACCATAACAAGGAAATGTAATAGCGGGATAAGAAGTAATACAATTTGAACATTTAATGCCATCTTCTGCGATTTTTGCCATATATGGAAGTCTACCTTCCTTCATTAAATTAAATAACTGTTCCGCACGAACATCGTCAATGATAATCAGTATAATTTGGTTAACTTTAGCGGTACGATTCATATTTATCAAAATTTTGACAACAATTTATATAAATTCTAAATAAAATATTGTTGTATAGAATTTGAATTTTTAATTATTAAATATTGATAGGAAATAATAGAAAAGCAAATAACAATAATGGAAACCACGCATAAAATATTTTTTAAAAATTCTACTAATATGTCTGAGGTTGAGTCTGATTCTATAGATTTAATGATAACTTCACCTCCATATCCTATGATCGAGATGTGGGATTCATTATTTTCTTCTTTAAATAGTGAGATAAACCAAGCAATTGAAGAAAAAAACGGTAAGAAAGCTTTTAATCTCATGCATGATGAGTTAGATATAGTTTGGGATGAAGTTTCCCGAGTGCTAAAACCTGGAGGGATCGCTTGTATAAACATTGGTGATGCGACAAGAAAAATTGGTAAAAATTTTCAATTATTTCCAAATCATGTTAAAATCACTAACTATTTCCATAATAAAAATTATGTTGAATTACCAAGTATTTTATGGAGAAAACAAACAAATAGTCCCAATAAATTCATGGGTTCTGGTATGTTACCTCCAAATGCATATGTCACGCTTGAACATGAATATATTTTAATATTTAGAAAAGGAACTGTTAAACGAGATATACCTCCTAAATTAGAAAATAGATATCATAGTGCTTTCTTATGGGAAGAAAGAAATAGATGGTTTTCGGACATTTGGGAAGATATAAAAGGAATTTCTCAGAATCTCTCTAGAAAAAATATTAATGAAAAGAAAATTAGAGACAGATCAGCATCCTTTCCCTTGGAATTACCCTATCGGTTAATTAATATGTTTTCAATGTATGGAGATTTTGTATTAGATCCATTTTGGGGTTCTGGAACGACCTCGTTGGCAGCTATGATTTCGGGAAGAAATTCGATTGGTTATGAAATCAACTCTGAATTCAAAGCGATATTTAAGAATGACTTAAATAACCTTAAAAGATTAAATATTAAATTTAATAATAAAAGAATCAACGACCATATTAAGTTTATTGAGAAATATAGGAAAAGTGGTAAAGATATTAAATATTATTCTACTCATTATAAATTTCCTGTAGTTACAAAACAAGAAATTGCCTTTTTATTATATATCATTAATAATTATAAGGAGAAGGGAAACAAAATAGTTCTTAATTATAAAAAATTTGAATTTAAACAATAAAAGAATTATATTTTAAAATCCTTCCTCGAGCAGAGTTTTCATCAAATAATTTTCCTCATAAGGCTTTTTTATTTGAGTCATTACTTAGGATTTTTTTTCTATTTACAATCTTCGGCTTGCTGGAGATTAATTTTGATAAAAGCCTCTTCTTGAAGATTACGTTGTTCTGATTTTACAGATCTATTTACTTGGTGTAAATGTTTCATTGCATTATTTTTTCCTTCTTTGATATTTTCGATTAGTTCTTCTTTACTGAAACCACCAGAAATGACGAGAGCTGTTTGAAATGTATGATCAGGTTCTATAGTCATAAATTCAATTTGTAAAGCAGAGAGTATTTCTCCTTTTTCTTTGTATAAAGTATTAGAGAGATTCATTTTATTTTGATCAACTTTAAAATCTTTTATCAAACATGACTCGTAGTGTGTTGATTTAGAAATGGGTGAAAATCCACCATATAAACCTGTGTCATCATATTGGTAAATTATATCATTTTCTTCATCATAACCAGACATATCATTGTCATAACCTGTAAGTCCATTTATATCAAAATCAAATACAAAGTAGATCGAAAAATTTTTCAGAGCAAAGTCTGAAATGTTTTTTATCGTAAAAAATGTACTAATATATGGTACCTTAGGTGGATTGAATATATCTTTGTATACTCGCACAAACTCTTTCTTTTCTAGAGGTATCGATTGGATTTTGTTTTCCCGTGCCAATTTCTTTAGATACTCTGTAATATTGAAATCTAAAGTAATTCTACTAATTGCAGTGCCTTTACGGGTGTTAACTAAATTATAAATCGGTGTTGGTTCAATATTTTTTAGAATTACAGGGATAGTATCAATTTTTTTTCCTTCTAGTCCAAAACTGAACCAAGGGCCAGTTAATTCTTGTTCGCTAATATATATAAGGTATTTGTTTTTATATGTAAGCTCTTTAATTGAAAAACCCATGACATATCCAGCAACATTTCATGTAGCGAAAATTTCATTGAATATGATTTTTAATACTATTTTTTTTACCTCCTTCAACTTAATTTCAAATATTATTTGTGATACAGAGAGTATATCAATAATTAAAAAAATGAGAATTCATAAAAAAGTTTGTAATATGGGTTAAAAGTTCTCTACGACTCTATATGCAATGTACAAGAAAGCATCATTAACATTCTCACCCGTTAAAGCTGATGTTAGAATGTAATGGAAATCAAATTGTTTTGCAACTTCCTTTATCTCTTCTTCACTTATAACAATTTCATCTTTTAAATCTGATTTATTACCAACAATTACAATAGGTATATTTCTTAAGATTGATTTTTTAAGGTTATCATACCAAATTTTAATACTTTTTAGATTATCTGGGCGAGTTCTATCCACAACTATAAATGCAGCATTTGCACCGTTATAAAATCTTTCCCTATTCAAATCAAATTGGCGTTGACCTCCTATATCCCAGATTATAAAATTCAATTTAGTTTTTTCACTTAAAAGTACTGTTTTTTTGCTTAATTGAACACCAATTGTACTGATATAATCTTTCTCGAATCTATTTTCTACAAATCTTCTAATTAGAGATGTCTTCCCAACCGCATAATCACCACAAAATATGCATTTATTTTGGTATTCTCCAGCTAAATTAGGAAGTCTTCCTCCTCGAGATTTTGCTAATGCTTTTATTATCTCAGGAATTTTAGGTGATGCAAATTGATTTCCTGTCAAGATCAATTCTACTTTAGAAGCTATATGTTCAGAATAAACTTTTAATTCAATATCTGTAGTATTCTTCTCCGCTACTGTAGAGAGTATTGAATTTGGCCCCATCGAACTAAAGACAAATTTCCTATCGCCTGTTTCTGTAATATTGAAGAAACTATCAGTCTTTCCAAACTCTATTTTAATCCTATCTATGTATGTGTCAAGCATTGCAGAAAGAGCACCAATTATTGCATCTGATTCTTCTTCATTTTCTTCTTTAGATTCTGAGGCTATAATGAACCCATTCCTATCGCAAATGGCTACTCCTAAGATACCTTCCACTTCATTGAAATAATTATTTAGAATTTCTTTTAGCAGGTTAGTACTTGGAAGCCGTTGCATTGATATTCAACTTTTTTTTTATTACTTTATTCTTAGATAATATAAAAATAATATAAATATAGGTATTTGGGTAATATTAAAGTCATATCTAAGTCAAGTTCTACATACCATTCTATTTTAAATTCATTTCTTATCTTTTTTCGATCATGATAAGTGATTCATCTTTTGAAGAGAAAGAACGCGATATTTCATACTATGAGGAAAATATTGCCAAAATCTTAGATAGAGCAGTTAAGCTCTTTAGAAGAACCAATCTTGAAGAACTCGCAGATAAATGGGATAGGATACTGAAGACATACAATTCAAAAAAAACTTAATCATCAGATTTATTGAAAATTAATTATTTAGAGTTTTCATATAATTCAATATATATTGCCGATTATTTTCAGAAATTTCATAGAGATCAAAAACTAAAGAATCAATCGATTCTTGGAGTCCCTCCAGTCCATCATAATTTCCTAAAAGGAGTTTAACTTTCTCTATTATTTTTTTAGCCTTCTCTTTCTCTTTATTAGAAATGGGAACTTTAATTGGAAAATCTTTTATCTTTTCTATTAGAATTCTAGGAAATAATTTTTTGTATGTTCCAAACGATTTGATAAAGAAATATGAAAGAAGCATGGAGTTCAAGAGACCTAATAAATAAAAATTATCAAATTCAAGAGTGGGAGATTTTTTGACTCTCAAATTGTAAAAAGATTGAGATGTGAATGATAAATTTTTATCATAAGTTGCACAAATTTTACCATTTTGGCTTAATTGTCTTACTATTATACGATCTTCATATAGATTGAAGTCTTTATAGTTTATTCCTACTTTAGAAGCATTGATATATTTATATTGAGTTATCTGATACCGATTCATAGAAAATAGAAATAATTGAAAATTTTCTTGTGTTGTATCAGATGGAATTGTATCATAAATTATATTCTCCATTTTTTTTTTATTTAAATTCGAATTACATAGAGGACATATTAATTTTTTTTGAGGAATTGGAAAATATTTTTTACAGTTTTCACAAAAGATTATCTTTCCCGTTTTACTTAGCTCAACTCCTCGGCTTAATACTATTTTAATATTATGTCTTTCGTATAAATCTCTCAATTTAGGAAATTCTGAGTTTAATTGCTCAAGAATTAAACTATCAGTTTTATTCAAATGGATTAAAAATTTGTAGCTCCAATTCTCTATTGTTTTTTGCGTGATAGTTTCTTCGTATTGATTTGACAATTTGAATTTGATTTGGTTGTTTTTTCTTTCCGATGCGTTACTCTCCTTTTCTAGAATTATAATGATATTTGAAACAACAAGTTCACTAAATTTTGGTCCTGTGTGGTAAATTTCTTTAATTTTTGTTTGATTGTATATATATTTCCTTAGAATTGAACGATTTGAGAGAGCAAGAAGCGAGTCTGGAACGATATATCCTAACATACCGCCATTTTTCAAAATCCTAATTCCAAGTTCCGTAAATATCTGGTAATAATCATATTGTCCTTCATTGGTTACAAAATTAGAAGTTTCAATAATTTGTCGCTGATCTAAGGGAATATCTCTAATAAACAAATAGGGAGGATTACCAACCACACAATCATACTTTTTTTCGCTTTTTATCCTTAATGCGTTAAAATTTCTTATATCGAAAAATGGTAAACTATATTTTGGCTCAAAAGTTAAAATTAAATTTAAAATTTCGAATAACGTATAATGGATATTAATTTGACATAAAATACAAGCAATTGGATTAATATCTATTCCAGATATATTATTTTTAACCGTAGAAATAATAATTTTAGCTTCTTCAATTGTTAAATTAGAAATATCATCCCGATTATAAAATTTAAGAAAATTTTTAATCAAAACACCAATTGCTTGAATAATAAAACTCCCAGAACCACAACTGATGTCAATTAATCTTTTTACTTCAACTTGGTTAAAGCGATTATAATCTACAGCATCTAAAATATATTTAACTATAGGAGTAGGAGTATAAAATTCACCAAACTTTTTTTTTTCGTTATGATTCCGCATCTTTTCATATATTTTACTAAAAACGTCTAAATTAATATCTCTTAAATCAGAGAAGATATTATATTTTATGGTTTTCTCTTCAATATTAAACGAAACAAGATTTTCTAATATTCTATTAAGAAAAAATATGTTATTATGATTATTAAGACCAACTTTATAAAATTGTTTTAAATTTCTTATAACATTTTTCTTTTCCAGATAATCAATAAAATCTTGCATGTAGAATTGAATCTTAAGAATCTTTTTTTAAAATTAAATCATAAAAATATTTCTTTTTTATTATTTGTAATTTAATAGTAGCAATTAAATATTGAGGGAAAGTTATAAAATTGAAGAAAATACAAATTGTGAAATAACATTTTAAAGTATATCAAATTTAAATAATATTGAACTATATGTTTTTTGTCTGAGTAAAAGAAATTCATTGATGAATTATGATAATCGACATATTTCTGATTATAGTTTCTATAATCATTTCTATGATCGGAATTTTCTTTCTTTATATGAATCGTGCACATTTCGGTAGCATACTTAATGTCTTTTTAAATGGCTCAATTTATCTATTTCTAGGGATAATATTTTTCACATTTTTCTTTCTATCTTCAGAGCTATATTTTACAGAAGAACTTGCTCTTGTATTATGGTATTTCTCAATATTTTTTTGGGTCTTTTCTTTAAGCATGTTATGTCTAATTCATAAATTTATAATTAATTTCGAAAAGAAGGCAGTTTTATCAATATTTCTTTATTCACTATTTATTGGCATAATTTTAGGATTATCTTTTATTCCTAATTCATTTACAATTAATCTAACTAGTGAATTTTATCTTTTTAATTTTCAAAATTTGGTACTTCTATATATTCTTCTGAGTTATAATTTAACTATAATTGGAGTAATGTGCTATAATCTCGTAAAGTATTATGCAAGGATTCGAGATAATAAATCAAAAAAAATGTTAAGTACTCTTACTTTCGAGTTTTGCGTGATCATTATATTATATTCTATTTATATAGGTTCGCAAAACATAATAGTAAGATATCTTTATGCTACATTTTATTTAATCGGTGCTATTTTTGCATCCTATTATTTAATTAAAAAACCTTTTCAATTCATCGAGTTAACTAGTAAGATTTATGATTTTATCATTTTCCATAGAAGTGGAATTCTTCTTTATTCATATAATTTTGAAACTGGAGAAGAGACAGATGAATCTCTCTTAAAAGGTTCTATATTAATAGGAATTAATCATATTCTTTCAAATTTTATTAACAAAAAAGATCAACTAGGACTTATTAAAATGCAGAACAGAGATATTATATTAGAATACGATAATAATAATGGTTATGCTTTACTATTAACAACTAATCATAAAAACTCTTATATTAATAAAGCTGTGAATAAATTTATGGAGAAATTTAGTGGCTTAAATAAAGAGAAATTGAAAAATCTTACAGGCCTTATTGACGTTTCAGAATTTAGAAATGCAAAAGATATAATATTTGAATTTTTTGAACCGTTTATAATAACGAGTTAATTTATTTAGATAAATTGATTTTTCTAAAAAATTGAATTCAATCTAAAGAATTTTTCTTAAATTTATTTTCGATTTTATCAATAATAAAATAAAATTATATTTATGACTGTGTCTTCTATAATCAATAATAAACTCGAGATTAATATCTTTTTTATAGAAATCATATCATAGGTAAAGATAAACAAATTTAATTCGTGAATAAACTAGATGTCCAGTGTCCTCTTAATAATAATAATTATTGGATTTATTTTCACTCTATTAGTTAGTATTTATACGCTTATTTTTATTTGTAAACATCATGATAAATATGGTATAAGGTCTACAGTTATTTTAAACTTTTTAGCGATTTTCATTGCTGTTCTAGTCTACTCTACTATTTATATGCTTTCAGTAATAGTTTTATTTTCTGAAAATATTAACATCTTGTTATGGAAACTGTCTCTAGTAGCTGGCTTTATATCATTAATCATTACATCATTAATCTATACATTTTTAAAGGAGTATAAGAGGATTCCGTATTTTCCTTTTTTACTGTTTACTACTTTATTTGGATTAATGATAGGATCTTTATTTTCCCAAAGTTCAATCCAAGTTTCCATAAATTCTATTGATATTCCTCCATTTTTGGTCAATGATATTTCAATAATAAATTATTCCTTTAATATCATAACAACATTAATTATTACGGTTTTTCAAATCTCCTTTGTATTTTATTATTTCTTACTCTGTTATGTGATATATACTAATGCAAGGAATAAAGAACCAGTTAAAGGATTAATTGTTAGTACCTTTATTTTTTTTATCCCAATTTTAATGTATATTTTATATATTTTTCTTCAAGATTCTATTTTTAGAGAATTACACATGCTTTCTTTATGGATTAATATCCTATCAGTTTGCAATATGTTAATAAAAAAACCCGAAATGTTTTCTGAATTAACGAATAAAATTTATTATATCCATATTTACCATAAATCTGGTATTTTATTGTATTCCTATCATTTTGGAACTGAAACCAATCAAGTTGATTCAACTATTTGGGGAAATATTCTTATAGGTATTAATCACATTCTCTCTGAATTCGTTGATCCACGAGATCAAATAGAAATGCTTCAAACTGATAGTTCAGATATTATCGTGAATTATGATAATCTTGGATTTGCGGTAGTTTTAATAACTAATCGTAAAAATTCTATTTTAAAAAAACTAATGGATAAATTTGCAAGGGAATTTAGAGATAAGTATAAAAATGAATTAACTGAAATTCAAGATCTTAATAAATTAATCAATGTTTCAGAATTTAATGAGACAAAAGCTATTATTGAAAGTAATTTTCAGGTGTATTTATAAACTTTTTTCTAATAAAACTGGTCCCCAGAAGTTATTAATTATTTATAAATATAAACTAATTAATAACAAATATTAAAAATTGTTAAAAATAAGGTGTAAAAGCAGATTGTCATCAAAATTCTGTTCAAAATGCGGAAATGAATTAGAACCAAACGCTACTTTTTGTCCCTTTTGTGGAACCGATTTAAAAGAATCTAACCGAAAACCGAAAATAAGCCAAAGTAATGGGGAATATGCTAGCTTCGGGAGTAGATTAGTAGCAATCATCATTGACAGCATCATCATAGGTATAATAGGTTCCTCACTTTCATTTATTGTTTTTATCTCTTGGATACCGTTTAATATTTTCGATCCTTTTGGCGGATGGTGGTACGTTAATTTTCCGTGGAATTGGATGCTTGGATTTTTATATTACTGGGGCATGGAAACTTACAATAAAGGTCAGACTGTAGGGAAAATGGCGATGAAAATTAGGACAGTAGATGAGAAGACTTTAGGTTTAGCCGCAACAAAAAGTTATGCTATAAATAACATTTTTAAGAGCTCTCCTTTTCTACTTTTAGATTTTCTCATCGGAATCATTAAAAACTCTGGAGATCCTAAGAGAAGAATTAGGATTATGCAAAATGTTTCTGAAACTGTCGTAATTGAATCGAAATAACCATAACTAAAAATTTTTAATAATCTTTTTTTATTTTATAGAAATCTTTTATCATCTAAAGATTTATAAAGTTAAGTTGGTATGAATATCCTCAGATAATAGTTTTTTCTTAAAAAAGAGATGATTATTTAAATGGAACAAATAGAATATCAAGATTTTGAATGGGCTCAAGATTGGAAAGTTATTGTTGAGATATTTGATACTATAGATAAATTAAAATCAATGTTTAAAAAATTAGATGTTCCGTATTTAAGAGTAATCCAGCAAAAATTGTTAATTCTCAATCTCGAAAAATATGCTTGGTCATTGCAAAATTACATTATTGAGAAATATACCTAATCTTGGATATATATTCCTAATATAATCTATAGAGATTATATTGTTTATTCTCTACCTCATTTACAATATAAAAAATTAATCTTTATTAAAGCTTAGATAGAGTTATATTTTAGAACAATACAATTTTAACAAAAGTTTAAGTTAAAGGTGTTAATTTGCAAATGACTGAAGTTCAACGATTTGGTACAGTTCAAAAATGGAGTTTTGGATTAGGAAGTTTTGCTCAATGGTTTATAAACAGTGCTTTTAATATATATGTTTTTACTTATTATTTCACTGTTGTAGGATTACATATTAATTGGTATGTGCTTGCAGCAGTACTTTGGACACTATGGAATGCATTCAATGATCCATTAATAGGACATCTTTCGGATCGAACACACACTAAATGGGGGCGTAGAAAACCATACATTATGTTTGGTTTAATTCCAATGTTGATATTAGAAATTATTATATGGATCCCTCCAGTTGGACCTGACTTTCTAATTTTCATATATTTACTCATCATGTTGATTTGCTATGACACATTTTATACAATGATATCTTTACCTTACGATAGCCTATTTCCTGAGTTATATACAACGGTTAAGGAGCGGTCTGAAGTAAATACAATTAAACAACTACTTTCAGTTGTTGGTCTACTTTTTGCAGCATTAGTACCAGGTTTAGTTCTTATGACTGAAGAAACAAGGGTAACTTATCTATGGAATGGGATTATTACCTCAATAATTATAGCAGTTTCTGTATTAATTTCTTTGAAATGGGGTGTAATTGAACGCGAAGAGTTTAAACTAGATTACCAAAAAGAATTCAAATTCTTTGAAAGCCTAAAATATACTATGAAAAATAAAGCTTTTGTGCTTTATACCGCTATGTTCTTTTTATATGAGTACGTTTTATTGCTCCTAGCGACATTAGTTCAAATATTTGGAAGGCAAGTATTAGCTATTGATCCATTCTATACTTCTGTGATAATGGGTGTTATGTACATTGTTGGAGCACTCTCGGTTGCTTTATGGAGATGGTTAGACCTTAAAATTGGGAGTAAAAAGGGTTATGCTATTGCCATTATTGCTTACTTCTTTGGTTCATTACCACTTATGTTTATTGCTGTTTATGAGCTAGTATTGCTTATCGCTGCTTTGATGGGTATTGGGTTTGGTGGGATGCTATATTTCATATATTTAATTATAGCAGATGTTATTGATGAAGATGAATTAAAAACGGGTGTAAGACGTGAAGGTGCTTTTTTTGGTATAACTAACTTTTTTATGCGACTCTCAATGATTTTATCTATTGTAACAATTGGGATTGTATTTGTCCAAGTCAACTGGGGAGAATATAATCCATTAATTGATGTCAACTTTGCTCTTAGATTCCTATTTATCGTTGTTCCAGGTATAGCATTAGGAATATCATTAATATGCTTATATTTCTATCCTTTTTCAAAATCTAAAGTCGAGGAGATCAAAAAGAAATTAATACAACTGCATAAGGAGAAAGGAGAAAAAGTAAGAGCAGCTTAAAAATTCCTTTTTTTTTAATTTTTATTAATAATCTAATCATCAGAACCTGGTAGATTAACTGTTGAATCTGAATTTTCCATTCCTTCTAATCTACGATATTCATCGTATGTGCGTGCTGAAATTACTTTATAATATTTATTCAATTCCTTTTCTATTTCTACAGAAATTCCAGGTCCTTTTTGGGTGTTCAAAATTTTAGCTACTTTTTCTTTTGCTCTTTCCATAATATCTTTGGCATCCGATTTTTGCCATATAGTTCTTCTGTTTCTATCAGAAAGTAGAGGTACATAAATTTCCTTGCGAATATTTTTTGCTGTATGTTTCAGACTTAGATAAGATTTTCCGGTTGTTGCTACTCGTTTTATTTCCTCTAATGCTAGTGCTTCATCATCAACCCTTATTCCTTCTAAACCTCTTTTAACAATACTACATAATTCATCATCAATAACCAGAAGTTCCAAAGCTTCAGAAAGTGATGATTCATATGTACCAGCACAAGTAATATAATTTATCCCTGCGGAAGCAGAACAAAAAAGGGTCATAAAACGCTCTTGACCATTTTGAATATCAAAACATTTAGATTCTGTTACCAATCCTGGTCCTCGTGATGGAATATTATAATACCTTGCTAATTGAGCAGTTGCTGCTGCAATTAAGCCAGTTTCTATGGAACCCCATGCAACATTCCCGGTTGGGGGATCCATTGGAGCTGACATTGAAGAATAGAAAACTGGAGCACCAGGATTGATCAACTGAGTAAGAACAATAGAAGACAATATTTCCATATTAGATTGGATGAGTAACCCTACCAAAGTTACAGGTGCTGTTGAGCCTGCACTAGCAGCGGGAGCTACAATTAAAGGTTGATTATATTTAGCAAATATAAAAAGCCCATTTAATAGAATTTGAGTATGAATTAAAGGGCTAGTTGGATTATAAAACCCAATGAGTCTTGGCCTTCTTTTAAGTTCTTCTTCACTACCGACGATGATAGAAAGAAGATTCATCATATCTTGGGAGGCTATTCTTCCAAGACAGCCAAGTCCATAAGGTTTAAAGCTATGGTGTGCCCAAGCATTAATAGCATGCCAATGAAGTTCAGTATATGGAACATCATTTGGCCAAACATCCACGTGACTGCAATGAATATTTTTTAAACTATCCACTATCCGAATTTGTTTGATTGTATCAGAAAGTACTGTTTTTCGAATCCGTTTTTTATGTTCAGGATCATAAATTTTTACAGGAGTCCCGACTGTGGCAAAATTTACTGTTTTTGTATCAATGTCAAGTTGAAATGAACCATCATGCCCCCATAACGAAAATGAATTAGGAACTGTTTTAAGATGTTTTTCAACCAGATCAGCTGGAAATTTAACAAAGTGGCTTTTTTCATTATCAATATAGCATCCGTGCTCTTTGAGAAAAATCCGAGTTTCTGGAGATTCTACTTTTGTTCCTATTGTTCCCAGAAGTTCAAGTGTCTTTATATGGATTATTTCAATTTCATCCTTATCTAAAACTTCTAATTTACTTAATTTCATGGAAATATCATTTTATATTTAATTTGTTATTTCTTGATTAAGATTAATTAACTTTAAGAACCTACAATTGTTTTAAGGCTTGGTCTAAATCGGTTATCAGATCGTCTGGATCTTCTAACCCAACTGAAAATCTAAAATGGGTATTTGAAATATTCATAGCTTTGCGTTCCCATTGTGCAAGCTCTAAGCCTGTCATGATAGACGTATATTCAATAAGAGAAGTTAAATCCCCTAAAGATACTCCAACTTTAATTAATTTTAAAAGTTCGATGAATTTATTGCTTGCTTCCACAGTCTCTAATTCAAATCCAATCATTCCACTAAAATCCTTCATTTGTTTTTTTGCTACTTCATAACCAGGATGGGATTCTAACCCTGGATATGCCACATCTACGACTTTTGAATGCTTTTCTAAAAATTGAGCTAATTTCAATGCATTTGACGAGTGCCGTTCCATACGTAGATTTAGTGTTTTAACTCCTCTCAAAATCAACCAAGCATTAAAAGGACTCAGTACAGGACCCTGCATTGAATGCCAAAATAGGTGAATATCTTGAATTTCTTTTTTAGGACCGATTATGGCTCCTCCTAAACAATCTCCATGGCCATTAATATATTTAGTAAGACTCTCAACAACAAGATCGGCACCTAATTCAAGAGGACACTGAAGTGCTGGGGATGCAAATGTATTATCTACTATACATTTACCATTAACTTCATGAACTATATTTGCACAAGTTTCAATATCTATTATATCAATAGAAGGATTTGCGGGTGTTTCTAGAAAAATAAACTTAGTGTTTTCATCAACATTTTTCTTTACCTCGGATATATCACATAAATTCACTCTTTTACATTCAAATCCCATTTGAGGATATAATTTTGTGAGAAGGCGATATATATCTACATATTGATTTATATGAATAATTACATTAGATAATTCTTCAGGTTGAGATTCCAGAAACAATTTTTTAATCTTATTTGGTCGAATACGTTCTATACGCTGCTGTAAGACACTTGAACATGCAAGATGAACTGCAGCCATTCCCGAAGCGACAGAAATCGCACTTTCTCCTTTATGTAGAGTTGCTAACTTATTGTCTAGTGCATAGACCGTAGGATTTTGCATTCTTGAGTAGTGATAATGATTTTTCATCATTTCACTTAGAGAAGAATAAGTGTATGATTTTGATGCATATATAGGTGTTCGTATGCT
>JBHLNW010000078.1:0-17344 GCA_048941185.1 Promethearchaeota archaeon | reverse complement strand
GAATTCTCGATGGGTACTGGTCTTGGTCTTCCAGAAGAATCTGGTTCACCTAATTCCATTTTAAGAACTTCAATTTCAGCAACATTTCCATTATCATCTCCTAGGAATCTTACAGGATTTCTTAAAAATTGAAATTCAATTCCCTCCTCTACTGCGTGATGATATTCTTCTTTTCTTGCTGGCATTTCAGCTTCTGTCCGTCTGTAAACAATAATCACTTTCTTAGCACCAAGTCGTAGTGCTACACGAGCAGAATCTAAAGCAGTATTACCCCCTCCAATGACAGCAATAACTTTACCTACTTTAATAGGAGTATCATATTCTGGAAATTTGTATGCCTTCATTAAATTTGTTCTTGTTAAGAATTCATTTGCTGTTAAAACGCCATTAAGATTCATTCCTGGGATCTCTCTCATTGAAGGTAATCCTGCCCCCACGCCTATAAAAAATGCTTTAAAATTCATTTCCTTTAAATCATCAATAGTGAGAGTCTTTCCAATAATCCTATTATATTCAATTTTGACTCCCAGCATTTTTAAGGTCTCGATCTCATCCTCAACAATCTCTTTTGGGAGCCTGAATTCAGGGATTCCATATACTAAAACACCTCCGCCTTTATGAAATGCTTCGAAAATAGTAACATCATATCCATACCTAGCGAGATCAGCAGCACATGTAAGACCTGCCGGTCCCGATCCTATTACAGCAACTTTTATATAGTTTGGAGCCTCACAATCTGGACATTCTTTCAATTGATTTTTCCTTTCCCAGTCTGCTACATATCTCTCAAGTGCCCCAATTGCTACCGGTTCCCATCTTTTACTTAGGATACATGCTTGCTCACATTGCACTTCTTGAGGACATACTCTTCCACATATAGCAGGTAAAATATTATAATCTTTTATACTTCTAACCGCTTCTATTAGATTATCTTCCTTAATTAGTTTGATAAAATTTGGAATATCTATGTTTACTGGACAACCATCGATACATTTAGGGTCACCACATTGTAGGCATCTTTCTGCTTCTGTCTTAGCCATTTCTTCAGTAAAACCTAGAGCTACTTCTGAAAAGTTATGAATTCTCTCAGATGGACTCTGTTCTTTCATCTTTTGTCTTGGTATTTTCACTAGATAATCCCTCTTTTATCCAATTTTTAAATTTTTACATTCCTTTTTATAGAGGTCAAAAGATTTTTTTTCATATTCATCAAATCTTTTTTCTCGATTTAAAAGAATATCAAAATCTACAATATGACCATCAACATCAGGGCCTTCAACACAAGCAAAATGGATTTCACCATCTTTCGCGGGGAACCGACATCCTCCACACATTCCCGTGCCATCAATCATAATTGTATTCAATGATACAAAAGTCTTTACTTGCGGTAACCCTTCAACACCACTTGTTAATTCAGCGACATTTTTCATCATAATCATAGGTCCAATTGCAATAACTAAGCTAATTTTTTCTTTACTAATTATATCTCTTAGTGGTTTTGTTACAAATCCCTCAATTCCCTCAGTCCCATCATTAGTACAAATTATAACTTTTTCAGAAACTTTAGCCATTCTTTCTCTCCAAAAGATAAGATCTTTTGTCCGCGCTCCTAGTATCGAAATGATTCTATTACCCATTAGCTTTAATTCTTTTGCTTGGGGGTAACATGGTGCAATACCAACACCACCACCAATTATAACAATAGGATTTTCGTATTTTTTAATATGTATTCTATTTCCTAAAGGTCCCACAACGTCTAAAATCTCATCCCCTTCATTTTGATGAGACAACAGTAATGTTGATTTTCCAACTACTTGAACTACAAGTGTAATAATACCTTTTTCTCGATTATAATCTGCAATAGTTAGTGGAATTCTTTCTCCTTTCTCATTAATTCTAATTAAAACAAAATTGCCTGCATATGCTTTTTTAGCAATTAATGGGGCAAAAATATCCATTTCAAATAATGTACCACTATTTCCAAGCTGGACTTTTTTTAAAATTTTATAGGGCACTCCAAACCATCCTAATTTTATATCTAAATCAAAATTTTATTATAACAAAAAGTATTTCTCTAATTGAAGGTATAATCTAATCTAAAAAAATATTTTCTTATCTACAATAGTTACGGGAATTCTTTCCCCTATTACGCTTATTATTTTAATAATTAAATTAATTTAATAGATTCTATCAATTAATTTAAAACATTTAATTTAAAAAAAGTAATCGGCTAATTGGAAAAGTTAATTTTCTAAAAAGCTTTTTTAATATTAAATATAAAATATTTTCAATTTATATTATATAATTTAATTTAATTTTTAGATAATATCTTAATTTCTTTTCAGAATTAATTAATCATGGATACTATTATTGTTTTAGATTTTGGAGGTCAATATGCGCATCTAATTACGCGTCGAATACGAGATTTAGGAGTATACTCTGAAATATTACCTTTTAATGTAGATATTGAAAAATTGAAAAAAAAGAAACCTAAAGCTATTATTCTATCGGGTGGTCCTGGAAGTGTTTATAAACCAGATGATCCAAGATTAAACCCCGATTTTTATCAATTTACTGCACAAAATAATATTCCAGTCTTAGGAATCTGTTATGGACATCATTTAATTATGCATCAATTAGGAGGGAAAGTTGAATCTAAAGAAAGTAAGGAATATGGAAAATCAAACCTTACAATTTTACAACCAGATTTACTTTTCGATTCATTAGAGAAGGAACAGACTGTATGGATGTCTCATGGAGACCAAATCACAGAGATTGCAAAAGGATTTAAAGTATATGCTAAAACTGAAACATGTCCAGTAGCTGCGTATGGAAATCAGGAAAAACAGATATACGGAGTTCAATTCCACCCAGAAGTCTCAAATACTCCAAATGGAAAAAAAATTTTGGAGAATTTCATATATAAAATTGCTAATTGTAAAAAAGAATGGAAATTGGAAGGATGGATTGATAGTACAGTTGAAGAGATAAGAAAAGAAGTAGGTCCTATAAATAGAGTCATACTAGGATTAAGTGGTGGGGTTGATTCTTCTGTTGCAGCTATTCTTCTCCATAAAGCTATAGGTGAAAGATTGCATTGTATATTTGTAAACAATGGAGTTTTAAGAAAAAATGAAGAAATTGAAGTTAAAAATACGTTTGAAGAAGATTTAAAATTTGAAAATTTTTATTATGTTGATGCTGAAGAACTTTTTCTAAAAAGACTTACACACGTTGAAGATCCCGAAGAAAAACGTCGAATAATTGGACATACATTTATAGAAGTTTTTGAAAGTAAGACGATTGAACTAGAAAAGGCTTATCAAGATATAAAATATCTCGCGCAAGGTACAATTTATCCCGATCGAGTTGAAACAAGCGCCACAAGTAAAATTTCAGCTAAAATTAAATCTCATCATAATCTAACTTTACCAGATGATATGAAATTAAAGATAATTGAACCTTTAAGAGATTTATATAAAGATGAAGTTAGGAATGTCGGTTTAAAATTAGGATTGCCGGAATACATTATAAATCGTCATCCATTCCCAGGACCGGGGTTAGCAGTAAGAATTATAGGTCCAATCGATAAAGAAAAACTTACAATTTTGAGGAATGCAGATGAGATTCTAATAGAAGAGATTAGAAAAGCAGGAATTTATGACCAGCTCTGGCAAGCTTTTTGTGTATTTCTCCCTTTGAAAACGGTTGGAATAATGGGTGATTATCGAACATATGAATATATCTGCTCCATAAGAATAGTTGAATCATCTGATGCTATGACAGCAAGTTTCTCGAAGCTAGATTGGGAACTACTTGAAAGAATTGGAACAAGAATTGCTAATGAAGTTAAAGGAATAAACCGTGTTGTCTATGATATTTCAAACAAACCTCCAAGCACAATAGAATATGAATAGATTCGCTAATACTGATAATATGTAATTCCAAATTTTTTCTATTAGGTTTTAATTGGTATGTAAATTAGATCCTATAAAATCATATTTTTATAAATTGATGATAATGACTCAAGAAGAAATTGCGTGGGATTTAACAGAAATTTTTGCTGGTCATAATGATCCAAAAATCACTGAAAAAATGGACAACCTTTCGAAACAAGCAAATCAATTCATAAATGATTATAAAGGGAAAATCACAGGTTCTGATTTTACAGCTCAAAAATTACTAGAATTATTCCAAAAACAGGAAAAATTTACAGCTGATATTGATGAAATTAATCTTTATTCAAACCGTTTGTATGTTGGAAATATGACTATTCCTGAAAGTGAAGCCTTAAAAAATCGGGTTGAAGATTTTACAACTAAAATTGCTAAAGATGTGGCATTTCTTGATTTAGAAATCGCTAAATATGTATCAGAAAATATTAAATTAGTTGACAACCCAATTCTCTCTAATTACAAACATAAATTAGAACAAATTAAAAGAATATACCCTCATTACTTATCAGAGATGGAGGAACAACTAATTCTTGAAAAAGATCAATATGGAGTTAACGCATGGAGTAATTTGCAGGGAAAGTGGTTAAATACAAGAAAAATAATAGTAAATGTTGAAGGTGAAGAAAAAGAATTATCATACATAGAAGCTAATGCCTTACTTACCCATCCCGATAGAGCAACAAGAATTTCAGCCAATAAGTCTATTTATGGTTTATTAGGTAATGAGGAATATGTGTTTTCATCAGCTTTAAGAAGTATTTGTGGAGATTGGTTGAATAATTCAAAAAGACGGAAGCATGATAGCCCTATGCATGATAGTCTCATAGTAAATGATACCAATCAAGAAATTATTAATAATCTAATGAAAGCCATAGAAGAAGGGGCAGGTGTATATCGTAAATATTTAAATCTAAAAGCTAAAATTTTAGGATATCCAAAATTAAATTGTGCTGATGTTCGTGCTCCTCTCTCGATAGCTCCTCATAAAAACTACACTTGGGATGAGGCGAAAAAGCTTACGGTTCAAGCTTATGGAAGATTTGATCAAGAATTTGTTGACATAGTAACCGACATGTTTAATCGAAATCACATAGATGCGAGTCCTAGAAATGGCAAGAGAAATGGAGCTAATTGTGCAGCTTGGTTTAATAACAAGTCAGCTTTTATTCTTATGACGTTTACTGGTGAACTCCATGACATTTTTACTCTAATTCATGAACTCGGACATGCCATACATGATTATTTAGCTATTGAAGAACAAACATATTTTAATTATCACGCGGGATTTACCGTAGCAGAAGTAGCCTCAACATTTGGTGAATTACTTTTAACAGATCTCCTTCTTGAAACTGCGAAATCAAAGGAAGAAAAGATGAGGATCTTGGCACATGTATTAGATGATGCGGGACAAGCTGCATTTCAAGTAAGTGCAAGAGTTTGGTTTGAACAAGATTTATATAAGGCTCTTGATATAGGTGAAAATTTAGACGGAAAAACAATTTCAAAATACTGGTGTGCAGGAAGAGATAAAATATATGGAGATTCTGTAGAATGGTTCGATGAGATGGACTGGGAATGGACAATGAAACCACATTATTACATTCCAAATTTTCGATTTTATAATTATCCCTATGTTTATGCCCAGCTATTTGTTTATGCTCTTTATCAAACCTATAAAAAAGAGGGTAAAGTATTTGTTCCAAAGTTTAAGAAACTTCTCGCTGCCGGAGGGAGTGTTTCACCTGAGAAACTTGGTAAGATTGTGGGTTTGGATATCACCAAGAAAGATTTCTGGAAACTAGGTATAAAACAATACGGAGATTTCGTAAATCAATTGGCAGATCTCATTAAGTAACGAGTTCTATCAATAAATAAAATTAAATTTATACTTTTCTTTCTTTTCTTTTATAAAATAGTAATAAGCCTGTTAGAGCTACGCCTGTAATTCCTATAATAGCAATACTGAGAGCTAGATTTCGAGGAGCAATTAAATCTGCTATTGCTTCACAAACATCAATTGTAGGCGCTTGACTTGCGCCCCCACCAGTTGGACCTCCACCAGTGCCACCAGTTACAATCCTTTGATCAGTTACAACTCGTTCATATACAAGGATTCCTCCTGCTAAGATTACATAAGAACCTGAATTAATATCATAAGCAATTCTAACACCATCAATAATATTTGCCGCAGCAAGAACGCGAATTCCAACACATAATGAGGAGATAACAAGACTCAAATTATATGCTCCAGATATCAAATCTAATGTTGTCATATCATTTAAAAGCGGGTTCCAATGCCCCCCACTAGGAATAAATATACATTCATATTGGGAGATAGTGTTATTGTTTACTTCTGAAATTAAAATGTCAACAGGAACCGGTCTTGGATTTGTATTTGGGCATGAAATCACTGATTGTGTTAAGCCCGCAGTGGTTACAATCCACCCCCAAGATTCAAATTTATCTTTAGCATGAAAATATGTCTCTCCAACACCATTAGCTGCTAAAATCATGACGTTATGACCTGGTGAGTACGCAGTAACTGGAACAAGAAAATGTCCACTATTAATTGATAAAAAAGATAATAATAATAATGCAATTTTAAAGGATTTTTTCAATAAATTCACACCTAGCTTCAACTATATAAATAAGTTAAAAATCGTAAATTTATTTCATGAATTTTACTTTATAAATTTGCTTTATTATTTTCACTTTTTTGTATATGCAGAAAACTTATAATTAAGTGGAGCCCTTGCCATGGAAGAGGGGACTTTCCATGGCAAGAGGTGTGAATAAATGGCTAATTTTGTGTTTTCTCCTGCTAAAAGTGGATGATGGAAGCGTGGTGGTGATTATTTCATATTAAAAGTAAGATAAGGTGTAGGAGTTGATCCTTTCTTTATAGACTCATACTTTACTTCTATTAGTAAATTTAAAGGTCAATCCATCCACCTAATTTTCACATTATATATTATTATCGGACTTTTTGTAAACACCTCCTTATTGTTTATTCATAAAGTATGATACTTTGCTTTATTTCTGGGTTTTCTTGGTGCCAAAATTTTTCAGTAATTCTGAAACTAAGCATTTCAGGGTTACAATTCCATTTGTGGTCTTTCCTATTGCCTAAAAATATTACACCAAAATGAATGGATTTACAACAGCTAATTTTCCTCCCATAGGAAAATTCATCTCCACATTCCTCACATTTTATCATTAATTTCCTATCTCTCATTATTTTTTGTTTTATAACGCCTCATACTTTCTTGGTTTTTTATTTTGGTGCACTATCATTTTCTCTGGCATTTTTTGTTTGATCCTTTTTATTACTTTCGCTAGTCCATTAGGGCTCTTATAACCCATTGCCATTGACCATTCCGCTGCTGAAGAAATTCCAATTTCTTTTAGTTTTTCTAAACAAATTTGCTCATAAGTTCTTGGAATTTGTTCAACCATCTTTATTCTCTCTTGAAATCGAGTTCTAAACTGTTTTAAAGACATTTATTGATCAAAAAATTTTTATTGTTTGCGGGAAATGATTCCCATTTTACTTTATAAAAAAGTAAATTATATATATTTATAAATATTTCGGTCAAAACCTAAACATTTCTGTAAATTAAAATATGTTTTGCTGAATAATAATATAGCTTTTATTTCTTTTTATGAACAATATTATAATGATATATCAATTTTAGTTTTTTTATTAAAAAAAATTATAAAACTCATTTAGATAACTGAACAAATAAAGAAAAATACCTATTTGTCCCATTAATACAAAAATGAAAAAAACTTGTAAAGATTTTTTTCTTATGTAAATAGTTTCTGAGAGATTCTTTTATTAACGTAATTTAATACTTTATTAGACAGAATAATCTATATATTTAAAAATTTTAAGGTAAGCCTTTTATTTGTTAAATTTTTCATATATTTATCAATTCTATCTCAGACTTTCAATATGAAATTCATTAATAAAAATCAAACAGCGATCAGAAATGAGTTTAAAGTGTGCTTATCACCCTGAACGAGAAGCAAGTGCTAAGTGTGAAAAATGTGGAAAAGTTATTTGTCTTGAATGTAAAATTGTAAATCATAAAACAATACACGGTGGATCTAAAGACCATAGCTATGCATACAATAGAAGCTATGAAGTATGTACAATCTGTTATTATGATAGAAAAACTAATACTTATGGAAATCGTGCTAAGATCATTGGGGGTATTACTATCGTATTTCTTATTATTTACATTGCTTTTGATCTAACAATGTTTAATTTAATAGGTATACCCGGTGTTCCCTCTATTTTTTACATTTTTGATATTATTTTCTTGTTAGTTCCAATTGTGATAATAGTTGTCATAATTTACTTGATGTTTATATATGGTCCCAAAAAGGTTGAAGAATTTAAAAGTAAGAAAGAAGATTTTTTGAATAGTATAACAACGAAAGCATAAATTCAAAAAGAAGGCTCAATGACAAAATTTTGCATCGAATGTGGCAATAAAGTTGACCCTGATGCTTCAATTTGTAGTTATTGCGGAGCAACTGCTAAAAAAAGGGACTAAAGTTACAAATAAAGTAAAAATTATTTTCTTACTTTTTTTTTTATTAACTCGTTAAAGAAACTGCCTTCTTTAATTACATTTAAAGCTATATGCGTATTTGTGCGCTCAACATAAGGGGACGTATGGATTTCTTTTATCATCTTGCTCAAATCTCCTCTATTTTGAAATCTCGCTAGTATCAAAGCATCATACTCTCCAGTAATATCATAAACTGCAAAAATGTTTGGATTTTTGGCAATATCTCGTTCAACTTCCAACATCTTTCCTTTTGATATTGTTAATTCGATAAGGGCAATAATGTCATAACCTAATTTTTCATAATTAATTTTTATACTATAATCCATGATAATACCCCGTTCTTCTAAAGTCTCTACATGGTTTTTAATCGTTACAGGTGATTTATTGCCTAAATCTTTTGCTAGTTGACGAAGGGAGATTCTCCCGTCTGTACTTAATTTCTTTAGGATCTCAATATCCAATTCAGAAATCTCATTAATGCTAGTTTGTTGAGTCATATTATTAGAAAGATATATAATTATTATAAAAGTATGCAATTGTCCATAACTCAAGTGAAAAAATAGCCGAATGACCACTTTTTATATCGACAATAAATATTAATTGAATCATTCGATCACAAAGATATTCAATTAATGATCATATATAAGCATTCTCTTCCATTAATGTAAACATATGAACTAGAAAATATTAAGATTTTTATATATATGATCATAATAATATTTAAAGAATCAATATTAGGAAATATAATTTTAGTGTATAAAAAAGAAGAAAAACTAAAAATAAGGAAGATAGTAAATGATTGAAAAGAATGATCCCAAAAGGAAGGATTTATGCCAAACCGCAATCGAAAAGATTCAAGAAGAAGATATAAAATTCATTTATCTACAATTTACTGATATTCATGGAATTATTAAATCATTTGAGATAAATTCTAAAAGGATTGAAGAGATCTTTGAGGATGGAGAAAATTTTGATGGAAGCTCAATAACAGGGTATGGTGCAATTGAAGAGAGTGATAAGGTAGCACTTCCAGATCCAAGTACATTTTATCTTTTACCTTGGAGGAAGGAAAATAAGGTAGCTCGAGTTATCTGTGATATCTATAAACCTGATGGAGAACGATATGAAGGAGATCCGAGGTATATTTTACAGCGTGCCGTAAAAAAAGCAGAAGAACATGGATTTACTTACTTTTGTGCTCCAGAAATGGAATTTTTTATTCTTACTCCAGATACAAAACAAGAATTTAAACCCTCAGATCTTAGAGGATATTTTGATTATGACCCTTATGATGTAAGTGAAATGATAAGATATCAAATTGCTGAGTATTGTGATGCAATGGGAATTAATGTGGAATGTATCCATCATGAAGTTGCTTTTGGGCAGCATGAGATAGATTTTCGTTATGATCAAGCTGTGAATTCAGCTGATAGCACAATTACAATAAAAACAATAGTTAAAACTGTTGCTGCGAATAAAAACCTTATTGGAACCTTCATGGCTAAACCATTTCATGGGATAAATGGTTCGGGGATGCATGTCCATCAATCTTTATGGAACAAGGGAAATAATTTATTTTATGATGAAAATGATAAAGATCATATTTCGCTTTTAATGAAAAAATGGATCGCAGGGCAATTAAAGCATGCTAGAGCTATGTGTGCTGTCCTAAGCAGCTGGCCTAATTCCTACAAAAGATTAGTTCCAGGGTATGAAGCCCCAATATATCTAGGGTGGGGGTTCAGAAATCGGTCACCATTAATTAGAGTTCCCGATTTTCATGGTCGTCCTAACGCTGCAAGGTGTGAGATTCGATGTCCAGATCCATCTGGAAATCCATATTTGCAATTGAGTGTTCTTTTGACTTCTGGCTTAGAAGGAGTATTATCAGATGATATTGAAATATATGAACCAACAGATAGAAATGTTTATCATCTTACTTCTAAAGAGATGGAAAAGGAGGGAATTATATCATTACCAGGGAGTTTACATGAAGCATTAACAGAATTCAAAAATTCTGAATTAATGAAGGAAGTATTTGGAGAAACTGCATTTAAGAATTATTATTATGCAAAATTAGAGGAATTTGATGCTTACAGAGTCATTGTAAGTGAATGGGAAAGAAATCGCTATATAAGATTATAAATCATGAGAAATTTTTAGTCCAATTTTTATTATTTAGAAGAAAATAATGGGAATGATTAAAATAAATTAGGGTACGTTTTTTCTATATTTTCAATAGCATTAAATAGTAAATTGTACAGTTGAATGCTTTCATATGCATAAGTATTGTTCAGCATATAATCCAATATTTTATTAGCAATTTCCTTATCTTTTTCAGAATATTTTTCTAATTTAGATTTAAACAAGATTTGAAACTCTTCTATTAACCATATCAATTCTTCCTTTAAGTCTTCTTCTAATATTTCATGATATTTAACACTAACTTTCATTAAAATACCTCAACCCTATATAAATTATACAATATTACTCTTTCTTTAAATTAAGTCAATTTAAACTGCTATTAATATTTTTTATAGACCAATTTTTGCTATCTTCATTCTAAAAAGCATAATTATCATATTGTACCCTTAGTCCATAATATTTATATAAATAAATTATTATATAGTAATATCAACCAAATTTTTGAAAAATCAATAGCGTAATCTAAGATGGATAAGTTGATTTAAATGAGCAATCAGCAAAATCATATTTGGTCTTTTCCTTTAGTAGGGGGAGTTTTAACACTTATTGGGCTTCTCACACCCGCATCTATAGTATTGGGTAACTTTACTTGGTTATTCGGGTTAATATATTTTGATCTTGATCCATTATCTTTATTCTTCTATTGGAATCCTTTTGTTTTTCTTGTTAATCTTATACCTCTAATAATTCTCTTAAGTCTTTCTATAGCGGCTATAATATTATCGGCAATTTCAAGGAGTGAAGAAGATTTCATACGATTTAAGAAAATCTTTTTCATTTTAGGAGGATTATTCTTTATACCTTCGTTAATTCATCTTATTTGGGCTGCAATTTTTTTTAGATCATTTGGTATTCCAGGATTTGCATTTATAGCACCTATGATAAGTGGTGCACTTATTATTTTTGGAACTCTTTTTAATTCACGGGTTTTAATACCACGTTCCCAAAGATCAGATTTAATCCTTAAAGTAAAGAAATGCTATAGGAGAATACTTATTTCATTGAGCATTGGCGCCATAATTTTCTTAATCGGTTCTTATTTTAGTTTTTTTCTTATAAACATCATACCAGGAGATCCTGTGATAGGTTATCTTATTGCTATGGGAATAGGATCTCCTACTCCAGCTCAGATTGCCGCTGCACGAGCTGCTTTAGGCTTGGATCTGCCTATTTTTTTACAGTATATTAGATTTCTATGTCAAACATTTTCTGGTAATTGGGGGATTTCATTTTCATATTCACTTTCAACTCCGGTCATTGAATTAATTGGTAGTCGGATACCTCGAATGATTGAAGTAGTGGCACTTCCTCTTATTATTGTTTTTGGATTAGCCATTCTTCTTGGAAGATTTTTAGCTAAAAAAAAAGGTAGGTGGTTCGCGAAATTAATTCAGTTAGGATATATTGTAGGGCTTTCATTACCAGTATTTTTTATTGGTATGATATGTCAATTTTCTCTTGGTTCTATTGGCATTATTCCGACCAGTGGTTATAAAAACCCCGCTTACTCGAATCCTACATTTAGGACAGGATTTCTCATATTTGATTCATTACTAGACATGAATTTCGCATTAGCGATTGACATTTTCTATCACCTCTTAACACCAATGGTAATCTTTGGCCTTGTAGCTTTTCTGTTAATAACTTGGCAAACTCGTTCCAGTAGATTGAATAAATCATTTCATAATTCATTCTTCCGCCATGCAGTTATAACGGGGAGTATTTTTGGTTTTCTTTTTATGTTTTATCTTTTAATTGATATAACATTTGGATTATATGGTTTTGGTATACTTATAATAGATTCCATAAACCTTCTTGATCATTTTCTTCTAATAAGGTCTGTGTTTACATTAGTCAGTACCCTAGTTGTTATTTTAGTAATTTCCATGATATCATTTAGTCTCTACAAATACATAAAAAGTGTACGTGTTAAACCCAAATCTGAATCAAAACTTGATGAAATAACAAACAGTCAAAAAGGAAGAAATCCAAATACTTCTGAAGAGAATATAAAAGAATTCATAATTCGCAAGGTGAAAAGTCCTTTAGGGATTGTGAGTATAGCTTTGATGATCTTCTTCATTGTTATCACCTTATTCCCCCAACTAATAACGCAATATACTTTACAAGAAGCTTTGGCAATTCAACCTGGAGCCTTCGACCCTCCCTCTCCAGATCATCCCTTAGGACAAACTGAATTTGGGAGAGATCTTCTAGGATTAGTGATGTATGGGATAAAGGAATCAATGGTGTTTGGATTTATGGCAATTCTTATTGGCATAGTTGGAGGGATTCCATTAGGTTATTTAGCAGGGAGATTTCGTAAATGGGGATATAAGGTAATAATGGCATGTATGATATTTTTTTATGTAATTCCAGTCTTTCTCTATGCAATTCTCATTGGTAATACATTTGGTATGTATTACTTTTTTACCTTACAAATTGTCGGTTTGTTTTTAATCCCCAATTTCACGCGAGCTATTGCAAATGCTATATCAGGAAACTTTAGAACAGATATTCAAAGAATTGGCAAAACACTAATAAGTCACATTCCATTGAATTTCGCAATTGCTATCATAATCTATACAGCAATTGGATATTTAGGATTTTCTAGTTTTCAAATTTACCAACAACTGGGAAATCTAGTTAATATTGCGCGACCGTATTTGTACGCAGCTCCATTGGCATCATTTTGCCCAGGTCTTGCAATTTTTGGGATGGTATTTACTTTACTCCTTTTTTATTTGGCATTCCAAAATCATGGAGAACCTTCAAGAACTTTTAAAGTAAAATTTAGGAAAACTGAGAAAAACTCTGAACCTTTAGAAATTAGAATGGAATAAAAAAATTTTAATCCTTTTTTTTTATTTTAACTATTCCTTTATTATACTTTTTCTTTCATTTTTTCTATGTACTCTAGGCTCTGATGCCTGAAGTAAGTATTATAAAGTTCAGCATACATTCCGTCTTTAGCCATCAACTCATCATGGTTTCCTTCTTCTACAATCTTCCCATGGTCAAGCACAATAATCCTATCTACATGACGTACTGTCCAGAGTCTATGGGCAATTATAATTGATGTGCGACCTTCTATCGTCTTTTGTAGAGCATCTTGAATTCGAGTTTCTGTGAAAGGGTCAACAGAGGCAGTAGCTTCATCTAGAATAAGAATAGCAGGATTCTCTAATAGGACACGAGCAAAAACTACAAGTTGTCGTTGACCCATAGAAAGACGACTTCCTCTTTCACCAGTATCAGTCTTTAATCCGTTTGATAGGTCCTCAATCCAATCAGAACCACTTGTTACATTTAAAGAATTATAAACGTCTTCTGTCTTTGCATCTAAGCAACAATATTTTATGTTATTTTCGATTGAATCGGCAAAAAGGAATGGAGATTGAGGAATAATTCCTATTTGTTTTCTATACTCTTTAAGATTATAGTCTCTAATGTTTACACCATCCACAAAAATATTCCCAGCTTGAAATTCATAAAATCTTGCTAAAAGTTTTGCTAAACTTGACTTTCCTGCACCAGTATGTCCAACAATTGCCAAAGATTCTCCTGCCTTAATTGAAAGATTGAAGTTCTCAAAAACTTTTTGATGGTTTTCATAATAGAAAACTAAGTTTTTGATTTCTATATCACCCTTTAATCTGGATGGAGTAATATTATCATTTTGAATTACTTGAGGTAAAGTGTCTATTAGGGCAAAAATTCTTTCCGAAGCTGCCATTCCAGCTTGAAATGTGGGCCAAAAAGATGCAATTGATAATAAAGGAAAAAATAAGTAATTTAAACCTTGCAAAAATAGATTCAAATCTCCAGCACTCATCCCACCCCCTAAAACATCACTACCCCCAAAAAATACTAATAGTGTTACTACAATACCCTGTATAATTCCTAAGGAAGGAAAAATAGCGTTCAATATAAAGGCTCTTCTTATATTAACCTTGTATGAAGTTGTATTTACTTTTTCAAATTTTTCATACAATTTGTCTTCTTGACGAAAGGTTTTTGCTATTTGAATCCCAGAAAAACTTTCTTTAACAAAATCATTAACTGAGGCCAAAGCTCGTTGTCCTAATAATGTTCTTTTCCTTGCAATTTTACGAAATGCTAATGCTAAGACGAAAAAGAACGGAATAACACTAATTGTTGCCAAAGAAAGTGTTAGATTTATCAAAAACATTATAATCATTAAAATAAATACTATGAGAATGGAAGATATTAGTTGAATAGATAAATCAACTGTTGTTCCAAAAGTATCACTATCTGAATTTACCCTACTAACTATCTTGCCCGTTGGGTTTCGATCAAAAAATGAAAGATCATGATTTAAAACTGCATTTGTAGCATCTTTTCTAAGATCAAGCATAACACCTCCTATCACTCGGAAAGTATAACGTTGCTGAAAATAGTTGAAAACCCAACTTGAAAGATTTAATGCCAGAATAATAGCAACAATAAAGAAAATGTAAACGGCGTTTCTATTTGTTTCTAAATTATTAATTATTACACTAATTAAAACTGGTACAAAAGCAGAGGTAAGAGAAGATATTGTTACAAATAAAATTACTATTGCCATAGAACGTTTATAAGGACTGAAATATGCAAGGATACGTTTTAATAAAGTACGATCTTTGTATTTTCTATCGTATTCCTCAGCCTCTAAGTCCCAACCATAAGCCATTTTTAAGTTTCCTCACATTGTTTAATTAGTGTATCAAGTTCAACATCAAATTTTTTGATAAAGATTCGTTGGTATTCTTCTGAAGTCTTTAAAAGTTCTTCATGAGTACCTTTCGCAACAATTTCTCCTTTTTTAAGAACAATTATTAAATCTGCCCATCTGATTTGTGAAAGTCTATGAGTAATAAGGATGGTTGTTCTATTTTTAAGGATATTACGGATCGCTGCTTGTATTTTATCTTCTGTATTAGAATCTATCGCTGAAGTAGAATCATCTAATATTAAGATTTTAGGATTTACTAGAAAAGCACGAGCAATAGCAATTCGCTGTCTTTCACCTCCACTTAATTGAACACCACGCTCTCCAACTTCGGATTCATATTGCTTAGGTAATTTTGAGATGAATTCATGGGCTTGTGCTTGTTTAGCTACCTCAATAACCTCTTCGAGAGAGCCTGTTTTTCCAAATGAGATATTTTCAAAGATGGTAGTAGAAAATAAAAAGACATCTTGATCCACATGAGAAATCTGATTTCTCAATGACTTTAATGCATATTCCCGTATATCAATGTCATCAATTAAAATTCTTCCTTTATTGACATCATATAATCTTGAAATTAATTTTGCTAATGTTGTTTTACCTGAACCTGTCGTTCCAACTATAGCTAATGTTTTCCCTGGTTGAATTTCAAAATTTATTTTCTTTATAACTGGTTTTTCACTCCCAGGATAAGTAAATGTAACATCTTGGAATTTGATACTGCCTTCTATCGGTTTATTATATCCTTTAATATTTTCATCAATTTCGGTCTTTTTATTCATTAACTCAAGCAATCTCTGAGCACTTGAAACAGCCAGACGTATTATAGCAAAAACAAATATAGAAATAAAAGTGGGAAAACGCAATAATGATAATAATCCTATATAAGCAATTATTTGACCAATATTCATTAAACCATTAAAATTAAGTATTATAGCATGGATTAAACCCCCTGTAATGACGAAAGCTAAAAGGAGTATTGGAAGATATTTTGCTTCGATATCACCTTGTTCAACATATGCATCCCTATAATTATTAGCTTGCATTAGATATTTCCCACTTTCTTTGGTTTCTTGAGCTGTAGCTTTAACAACCTCAATTCCAGTTAATGCTTCATTTAATGTGGAATTCATCATCCCATAAAACGCACGAAGTCTGCCTGTAACGGGTCCAATTTTCTTTATATATGACCTTAAAGAGAAAAAAAATAACACTGAAAAAATTATAGGCGCTAAAATTAATTGCGTAGGATAAAACCAAACTATATAGAAAAGGGGTATTATTAATGCAGTGAATGACTCAAATATTAAAGAAATTGCAGGACTTATTAAATAATTCATCGTTCGTACGTCATCGGTTGCTCTGGCCATAATTTCACCAATCTTTTGTTGATCATGGAAAGATTGACTCTTACCTAACAAATTTGCATAAAATTCTTTTCGACAATCTCTTTCTAATCTCTGAGCAATAACTTCACGTAGCATATAATTAATTAGACGTAAAATGGGTGTTCCTGTGCTTAATAATAGTATAAAAAGAGTATAAAACAGCAAGCTTGATTGGTTTCCATTTAAAAAGTCTGTAATAGCATTTCCTATTACAACAAGAATAGCCGAGGATAAATTTGCTGCTAAGATGGTCGTGAATAAAACAATAATGATAAAAATTTTATTTGAACCGTGAAAAATGTGTGCAAATATCCATCTTCTTGAGCCTTTTCTTCGAGCTTTCTCAAAAGGATCTTTTCCCGGAGAAAATTCTACCAGTTCTGTAGTAATAGTATTACTTTTCTGCATTTATAAATTCAATATATATTAGGTAATATTATAATTCTTGAGTTATTATCTTCTAAATTGTTGATTATTAATAGA